>CAXTDD010000210.1:0-4962 GCA_964242955.1 uncultured Rubrobacteraceae bacterium
CCCGGGCGCCCCCGGCGCCGGGGCGGGCCCCCCGCTTCACCGCGCGGTCGGGGGCGCGGCGGCGGCCCTGCCGCACCGCGGCGGCCACGGCCAGGAAGCTGGATTGCAGCCTCTGCCCGGGCTCGATGTCCCTGGCCCAGAGCTTCTCTCTTTGGTGGTTGGCTTCCAGGCTAACCCTTAACGGCCCCGGCCGTAAGGCCCGAGACGATCCTACGCTGGAAGATCAGGACCATTATGACCAGGGGCACCGTAACTACCACCGCGGCGGCGGCCTGCGCCCCGTAGTCCGTGGTGTACTGGCTGGCGAAGTTGGGGATGACGACGGTCACCGGCTGCGTGTCGGGCGTGAGCAGGAACGTCGTCGCGAACAAGAACTCGTTCCAGGCGAAGATGAACGTCAGGATCGCCGTCGTGAACACGCCGGGCGCTGCGAGCGGCACTATCACCTTCCGGAACGCCTGGATGGTCGTCGCCCCGTCGACTTTCGCGGCCTCCTCCAGGTCACGCGGCAACTCACGGAAGAACGCCACCAGCAGCCAGACCGTCAGGGGCAGGGCGAATACGACGTCGGTGATTATCACCGAGGCCAGAGTATCTATGACGCCGAAGGTGCTGAACTGGATGAACAGGGGGGCTATAATCGCCACACCGGGGAAGAAGCTTATAGCCAGGATCAGGGTCATGATGATGCCCTTGCCGCTGAACCTGAGCCGGGCTATCGCGTAGGCGGCTATCGACCCGAACAACAGGCAGATCACGGTCGTGACACCAGAGATGATTACGCTGTTTATGAGCGCCTGCTGGAAGGCCGGGTCGCCGAAGATCTGGCCGTACTCGGAGGCTATGGGGTTCGCCGGGAGTATGGTCGGCGGAGCCTGGAAGAGCTCGCTGCGGGTGATGATGCTCATCTTGAAGATCCAGAGCAGCGGGAAGACGCTCACCAGGATGAAGATGGTCAGAAAGACGTAGAACAGGACGGCGCCCAGAGCGCCGCTTCCCGATCCGCCCTTCGATGCCGTTGCGCCAGCCATCCCTACTCCTCCGTCGAGGTCTGCATACCCAGACCGTAGATAAAGAACAACGCCAGCAAGAACGACGTCACGAAGATGAACACCGACGCCGCGTTGCCCTGGGCGAACAGGAGCTGGCTCACCCGCACCGATTTGTACACGAACGTAGAGAGGGACTCAAGCTCGCGGTTGCTCATCGCCCAGAAAAGGTCGAAGATCCTGTACGAGTCCAGCGTCCGGAACAGGACCGCCACGAGGATCGTGCCCTTCAACAGCGGCATCGTGATCCGGAAGAACCGCTGCATCACGTTCGCCCCGTCAACCCTGGCCGCCTCGTATACGTCGCTCGATATGGTCTGGAGGCCTGCGAGAAGGAGCAGCGCCATGAAGGGCGTCGTCTTCCAGACGTCCACGGCTATGGCGCCGATAAGGAGCAGGGTCCTGTCGGAGAGGATCGGCTGGCTGATGATACCCAAAGCGTTGACGACGTAGTTGATGATCCCGACCTGGTCCTGGAACATCAAACGCCACATCACGGCCGAGATAACCGTGGGGAAGGCCCACGGCACCAGGATGGCCGCCCTGACCAGCCCCCTGCCCCTGAAAGCCTGGTTGATGGCGAGGGCTATGCCAAGCCCTATCAGGAACTCCAGCGTCACGCTCACCACGGTGAAGACCGCCGTGTTTGTCAGGCCCTCGCGGAAGTCCTCGTTGGCGAACATCTCGGTGTAGTTCTCGAAGCCCACGAAAGAGCCGGTCTGGACGACGGTGGAGTCGGTAAGGCTCAGGACGACGGCGTACATGATCGGGAAGAAGGCCACGACCAGGATGATCAAGAGCGCCGGCAGGACCATGTAGTAGGCCGTGCGGCGCTCCGGGTCCCCGAACTCCCTCTTGAGGAAGCCGCCCCTGCGCTTCTTCTCCGCGTTCACGGTCACAACGCTTCACCTCTTTCTCTCTAAAGAGTTCGGCGACAGGGAAACCTTTGCCACCGACGACCCCGTGCGGTCAGCCCGACTGGTCCGCGATGCTCTGAAGCTTCTGCTGGAGCGAGCTGGCCGTGTCCTGGGCCGAGGCGTCCCCCTTGAGGGCGGCGTTGAACTCCTCCGCCATCTCCAGGGACATGTCCGAGTAGACCGGCGAGACCGGCCGCGGCTCGGTGTTCGCCAGGGCCTGCGGCGCCAGCCTGACCGTCGGCACCTGGTCGGCGACGTCCTGGTCCTCGTAGAGGGATTTGAGGGTCGGCAGGTAGTTGCCCTCGATCGCGTACTCCCGCTGCTGCTGCTCTGAGGTCATGAACTCGACGAACTCCCACGCCGCGTCCTGCGCCTCCGGCACCGCGAACGCGTTTATGAAGAAGTTCCAACCCCCGAGGCCGCTGACGCTCCGGCCGCCCTCGCCAGCCGGGAGCGGGGCTATATCTATCAGGTCCTTTACGTTCTTTGGGGCCAACGCGTACATGTACGGCCAGTTGCGGCAGAAGACCGCGTCCTGGTTCTGGAGAAAAGGGGCCTCGCAGGCCGGCTCATCGTAGGTGCTTACCGCCTGGGGCGCCGCGCCGCTGTCGATCATGCTCCGGTACGTTTCCAGGCCGGCGACGGTCTCCGGGCTGTCGATGGTCACCTTCGTCGCGTCGTTGGGGTCGAGCACCTGTGCCCCGTGGCTGTTGATGAACTCCAGCCCGTTGACCGTGCCGCCCTCGTAGTTGGCGCCCTGGAACACGAAGCCGAACTGGACGTCCTGGTCCCGCGTGACCTTGCTCGCCTGATCCTGCAACTCCGTCCACGTTTTCGGCGGCCCGGAGAACCCGGATTTTTCCAGCAGATCCTTACGGTAGTAAAGGAGGCCCGCGTCCGTGTACCACGGCACGCCGTAGAGCTTGTCCTCGTAGGTATTCGACTCGACCGGGCCCGGCAGGAACTTGCTCCTCATGCCCTCCGTGAACCTGTCCGTGATGTCCAGGATGTAGCCGTTGGCGGCGAACTGGGCGGGCCAGATCACGTCGCCACCGATCAGCGTGAGGTTGCCGTTCTGCGCCTGAAACTCGGTACGGAGCTGGTCGAAATACTGTTCGGTACTCGACGGCATGCGCCGCCAGGTGACCGAGATGTCGTTGTTCTGGTTGTTGAACTTCTTGATCGCCTGTTTCAAGGCGCCCGAGACCTCGCGCCCGAAGCCTAGAACGATCTCCCCGTTGAAGCTCCCGCTGCCGCCACCGCCGCAACCCGCGGTCCCGAGTAGGGCCGCGCCGGCGAGCCCGGCGCCTCCCATCTTGAGGAAGTCGCGTCGGTTGAACCTCCTACCGGCGGACGCACCCGTCCTTCCGTAAAGTCTTTGCGTCATGCTTTCCAGTCCTTTCCCCTGTATCGTCCGGCGAGCGCTTCCCCGAGGCCCCACCCTCGCGCCGCCTTTCCCACGGGCACCGGGGGCGGTCTGCGATCTCGTGCCCGCAGAGCCGCTCCCGGCGAGAAGATCGCCCGTCCCTAGAAGATAGCCTTCTCGGTCTCGGGGTCGAAGAGTTGCACCTTGCTTCCGTCGATCACCAGGCGCATCCTTTGGCCCTCTTTGGCCTGGCTCTCGGCCGCCACCCGCGCCACCATCATCTCCCCCGCGGAGTCCGCAGATACCCCGTTCTCCCCGTCCTCGGGCTCGTCGGTCATGCCCTTGAGGCTCGCCAGGCGCGCGGCCTGCTCCCCGGCCACCTCGAAGTAGAGGTACTTCTCGCTGCCCATGCTCTCTATGACCTGCGGGTCCACCTCCATGGTGTTCTTGCCCCCGGACCCGCCGATGGCTTCGGCCGCCTCGGTGCCGGCGTCCTCTATGTGCTCGGGGCGGACGCCCAGGATCACGTCCTTGCCCGTGAACGACTCGGGGTCGTAGCCCTTCTCCCTGGCCCCTCCCATCGCCTCCCGCCCGATGCCGACGCGCGAGTCGCCGAAGACGACCACGTGGGTGTCGCCCTCTTTCTCGAGCCGCGCCTTGATGAAGTTCATCGCAGGACTCCCTATGAAACCGGCCACGAACACGTTGTCGGGCTGGTCGTACATGACCTGGGGCGTGGCCACCTGTTGGACGAGGCCGTCCTTTAGCACGACTATCCTGTCTGCCATCGTCATGGCCTCGGTCTGGTCGTGGGTGACGTAGATGGTCGTGGTGCCTATGCGGTTGTGCAGCTTGGCTATCTCCGTCCTCATCTGCACCCTGAGCTTGGCATCGAGGTTGGAGAGCGGCTCGTCCATGAGGAAGGCCTTGGGCTCCCGCACGATGGCCCTGCCCAAAGCCACCCTCTGCCTCTGACCACCGGAGAGGGCTTTCGGTTTCCTATCCAGGAAGTGCTCGATGGAGAGGATGCGGGCGGCCTCCTCGACCCTGCGGTTGATGTCCGCCTTGTCCATCTTGCGCAGCTTGAGGGCGAAGCCCATGTTCTCGCGGACGTTCATGTGGGGGTAGAGGGCGTAGTTCTGGAAGACCATCGCTATGTCGCGTTGGCGGGGGGGCAGGTCGTTGACGACCTGGTCGCCTATGAACACCTTGCCCGCGCTTATGTCCTCGAGGCCGGCGATCATGCGCAGGGCGGTGGACTTGCCGCATCCTGACGGGCCGACAAAGACGACGAACTCGCCGTCGGGGATGTCGAGGTTCATCCTGTCCACGGCGGTGACGTCCCCACTGAAGACCTTGGTGACCTCCTCCATGCTCACTTCTGCCATACCACTCTCTCCTTCCGTTCCGGCGAACGGTTTACCCGGGGCCCCCTGACGCCCGCGGGTCCTTACTCCCCTATCTGTGGCCGCATTCTACCTAAAGCCCCGGCGCGGCGCGAAACCGTAAGTCTCCTTGACCTCGAGCAGCCGCCGCACGGCCCCCCGTATCCTCTCTTTTGGGATCTCGCCCGACTCGACCGCCGCCACCACGGCATCAAAGGCGTCGGCCTGCTGCTGGGGCGGGCTGG
>CAXTDD010000210.1:4972-5537 GCA_964242955.1 uncultured Rubrobacteraceae bacterium
CCTGCGAGAGCTACTTCGTCGTCGATACCACCCCGGCCTCGACCGCCGCCCGCTCCGGGGTCCCTCCCCCGGACGCCCCCGCCATAGCGAGGTCGTCCGTCACCGCCACCCCTTCGAACCCGAGGTCCTCGCGCAGCATCCGGTAGGCCGCCGGCGAGAGGCTCGCGGGCCTCTCCGGGTCGATGGCCGGGTAGAGCAGATGCCCCACCATCACCATCGGCACCCCGGCCTCCACCGCGGCCCGAAACGGCGGCAGGTCGTTGGAGCGCAGCAACGCCTCGGCGTGGTCGACTACCGGCCGGCTCTCGTGGGAGTCCGAGGTCGCCGGACCGTGGTTCGGGAAGTGCTTGGCCGACGAGGCGATGCCGGCCTCCTCGTAGCCCTCTACGGCAGCGGCACCCATCCGCGCGACGAGTTCGGGGTCCTCGCCGTAGGAGCGGTTGCCGATGGCGGCCCCGAAACCCGTGTCCACCACGGGGGCGAAGTTCGTGTTGACGCCGGCCCGCAGGAGCTGGCGCCCCATCTTCCCGGCGATGGCGCGGGCGTCCTCCGCATCGCCGCCGGT
>CAXTDD010000211.1:0-5496 GCA_964242955.1 uncultured Rubrobacteraceae bacterium
GTACGTGGCGGATATCATGGCCCGCTGGGCTGTGCTGCGGCGGGTCGAGAGGGGCCTCGTCGTCGCGGGCAGGCTCGCCTCCCGCGAGCAGGGCGAGGCGGTCGAGAAGCTCGCCCGGGCCCTGGGATGGCCGCTGTTGGCGGACGTGGGCTCGCAGGTGCGCCTCGGCGCGGACCGTGGGAGCGTCACCTTCTACGACGCCCTGTTGGCGGACGGCACGTTCGCCGGGGAACATACACCGGAGGCGGTGCTGCACTTCGGGGGGCGCGCCCTGAGCAAGCGCCTGGAAAGGTTCGTCGCCGGGGCCCGTCCGGAGCCTTACGTGGTCGTGCGGGAGAACCCTTTCAGGTTGGATCCGGGCCACCTCGTCACCCACAGCGTCGAGTCCGACACCGCGAAGTTCTGCGCCGCCCTCGCCCGCGCCGCCTCCGGGAGCCCACCCGCGCCCGACGCTTCGTGGTCGGAGGGGTGGATCTCCGCCTCTGAGAAGGCGGGGCTGGCCCTGGACCGCGCGTTCGCCGGGAGGACGAATCTCGACGAGCCGCTCGTGGCGCGGCTCGTCTCACGGGAGACGCCGGAAGGGCACGGCCTCGTCGTGGCGAGCAGCATGCCCGTGCGCGACCTCGACACGTTCGCGGCCGTGGACGGCATCGGCGTCCCGGTCGCCGCGAACCGGGGGGCGAGCGGCATAGACGGCACCGTCGCCACGGCCGCCGGGTTCGCGCGGGGTTTCGGCGGTCCCGTCACCCTGCTTATAGGGGACCTCGCGCTCCTGCACGACCTGAATTCTCTCGCCTTGTTACGGGGCCTCCCCGTAACGGTCGTCGTCCTGAACAACGACGGGGGTGGGATCTTCTCCTTCCTGCCCATAGCCCGTCACGAAACGTTCTTCGAGCCCTTCTTCGGCACGCCGCAGGGCGTAGGGTTCGAGAACGCGGCGGCCATGTTCGGGCTCGGCTACGACAAGCCCGCGATGGCGGAGGAGTTCGTGTCCGCGTATCGGGTGGCTCTCTCTGGCGACGGGCCTACCTTGATCGAGGTTACGACGGATCGCGACGAGAACGTCGCGGTCCATCGGCGTCTCATGGAAGCCGTGGCGGCCGGAGTCGGGGAGGTACGGTGACAGAAGACCCGCGTGCGGCCGGCGGTTGCCTCTGCGGCGGCGTCCGTTACGAGGTGCGGGGTCCGCTTCGGGCGGCGGTCAACTGCCACTGCGCCCAGTGCCGCCGCACCAGCGGTCATTTCGTCGCGGCGACGGCGGCGCGTCGGGAAGATCTGGCGCTGATCGAGTCCAGAGGGCTGCGCTGGTACGAGTCGTCCCCGACCGCCAGGCGCGGATTCTGCCAGGCCTGTGGGGCGAGCCTGTTCTGGGAGCCCGTTTCGGGCGGGCTGGTTTCGATCATGGCCGGCACGCTGGACCCGCCGACGGGCCTGGAGACGGTGGCCCATATATTCGTTGAAGACGCGGGCGACTACTACATCATCGACGACGACCTGCCCCGGCGTTCCGACGGAGACCACGGGGTCGAGATCTCCGCCCGTTGAGCCCGGGGGCGTCGCCCACGCTCGGCCACACGGTCACCGGTCAGGACAATCGGGGCGCCGTCCTCTTCCTGCACGGCTTCATGGGCTCGAGTTCTGAATGGATGGGCATCACGGAAACGCTGGACGGCGACTTCCGATGCGTGGCCGTGGACCTTCCGGGACACGGGACTTCGACTAGCCTGCCAGACGAGACGTACACGACAGAGGGCGCGGCTGAGGCGGTCCTCGAGACGCTCGACGGGCTGGAGATCCCACGCGCCGCGCTCGTCGGGTACTCGATGGGCGGGCGCCTGGCCCTGTACCTCGCCCTGCGTCGCCCGGATCGCTTCTCCGGATGCTTCCTCGAGTCCGCCTCGCCGGGGATCGGAAGCACGGCCGGGCGACGGGCGAGACGGGAGGCCGACGAGCAGAAGGCGCGACACCTGGATTCCGGGGACTTCGAGGGGTTCTTGCGCGACTGGTATCGGCAACCGCTGTTCGCCCCGCTGGCGCAGGACGAGGCGCTGCTTCGGCGCACCATCGAGGCGCGCCGGCGCAACGATCCGTCGGAGCTGGCGAAGTCGTTGCGGGGCATAGGCACCGGCAGCCAGCCGTCGCTGTGGGAAGAGCTACCGGGCCTCCGGGTTCCGACCCTCGCCGTCGCCGGGGAACTGGACGAGAAGTTCGTCAGCATCTCCGCGCGCATGGCGGATGCGGGCCCGCTGATACGCGCGGCCACCGTCCCCGGCGTGGGACACGTCGTGCACGACGAGGCGCCGGCCGCGTACCTCGCGTCGCTACGAGCATTTCTGGATGGTCCGCCTACCTCTCCCGCTGGGTGAGGCTGAACCAGTTGCCCGAGTTGTCCTTGACGATGGCCTCGGTTCCGTGGGGCCTCTCGCTCGGTGGGGACGCGAACTCGACGCCCTGCTTCGTCAGGCGCTCGTGGTCGCCGTGGACGTCGTCGGTCTCGAAGACCCCGATGCCGAGGGCGCCGTTCTTGACGAGTTGCGTCATCGTCTCGGCCGACGCGGCGTCCAGGGTCGGGCCGGGGGTTATGGGCATCAGGACGATCTCGAGGTCGGGCTGGCCCTTCGGGCTGACCGTGAGCCAACGGAAGTCCCCTTCTTCGCCCACCGTTACGTCGGTGCGGACCTCGAAACCGAGCGTGTCCCGGTAGAACTTCAGGGCTTCATCCTGGTCGGTCACGTAGACCGTCGAGTGGCTCTGGCGTCGGATCACGGCTAACCTCCCTGCTCGTCGCCTCTCTACGCCACAAAGGTAGCATCTGCCACCCTGCCAGGCTTCTCGGAAGTTGCGGTCGTCTCGTGGTCCTCACGCCTCCGGAGATCCGAAGACCATGGCGGCGAAGCAGCCGGGGACGAAGAGCGGCCGGATCTCACGCGGCACCACGATCCCCGACCGCGCGTGCCGCCGGTACTCGGAGGGAGATAACCCCACGCGATGGGCGAACAGCGCACTGAAACTGCCCAGGCTGGAGAACCCCACCTCGAAACAGGTCTCCGTTACGCCGTGGTTCCCGCCGGCCAGCAGCGCCTTCGCCCGTCCTATCCGGAGCCGGGTCAGGTACTCGTGCGGCGTCTCCCCGAAAGCCTGCCGGTAGACCCGCAGAAAGTGGTAAGGGGACAGGTGCGCCCGGGCCGAAACTTCGGCGAGCCTCACGGGACGCGCGTATGCGTCCCGCATAAAATCCCTGGCGACAGTGAGGCTTCGTTGCGTCTGCGGATGCACGTCGAGTGAAGAGTACATGGCGACCCCGCAGAAACAAACACGTTTGTAGGATGGAACGGTTGCCCGCCCGCATAGAGCGTCTATCTGATAATATGATCGAACATCGCCAGGGAGGATCAACAGCGGCCATGGGTGAAGCACGTTCCGTCACGGAGATCGCGCGCCACTTCGCGGACTACGTCAACAGGGTGGCCTACAGGCGCGAGCGTTTCGTGCTCGTGCGGGGGAACAAGCCCGTGGCCGAGCTCGGACCGGTCCCCGCGGGCAGGCGGCTGGGTGAGTTGACGGCGCTGCTCGACTCGCTGCCCGGGTTGTCTGAGACCGAGGCGGCGGAGTTCGCTGAGGACCTTGCTACGGCGAGGAGCGGATTATCCTCGACCGAGGTTCAGGATCCTTGGGAGTCCTGATCGACGCCAGCGTCCTGATCGACCACGAGCGCGGACGCGTTGACCTGGGGGACCGCCTCGCGGGTCGGGAGGACGAAGAATTTTTCCTGTCCGTGGTTACCGCGAGCGAGTTGCTCCATGGCGTCCACCGCGCCGGGAGTTCAAACATCCGCGCGCGGCGCTCGGCGTTCGTGGAGGCTGTGCTCGAGCGTTTCCCGCTGCTCTTGGTAGATCTGGCCACGGCCCGCGCGCACGCCCGACTCTGGGCGGAACTGATGGCGGAAGGACGGCTCATCGGTCCGCATGATCTCTGGCTCGCGGCCACGTGCCTGGCGCACGGGCTCACGATGGTCACGGGCAACGTGCGCGAGTTCGCGAGGGTGCCCGGCCTCGACGTAGAAGCCTGGAACGACAGACGGTGAGTTTCACTCGTGGTTCTCAGCCGTCATCGCTGCGCGAATCTTCCCAGTACCTATAATCCCCTTCATGACTGACATCGCGTGGAAAACAGCCGCAGAGTTCGAGGACATCAAGTACGAGAAGGCGGAGGGGATCGCCAAGATCACCATAAACCGCCCCGAGGTGCGCAACGCCTTCCGTCCACTGACGGTCAGAGAGATGCAGCGGGCCTTCGAAGACGCCCGTGAGGACCCCGAAACGGGCGTCATCGTCCTCACCGGCGAGGGACCGGACGCTTTCTGCTCCGGGGGAGATCAGAGGGTGCGCGGGGACGCCGGGTACCTCGATGTTCCCGACGACCCGCGCCGCACCCCGGGCGGCGCGTCGGTCGGGCGCTTCGACGTCACGGACCTGCACGTCCAGATCCGTCGCTGCCCGAAGCCCGTAGTCGCCATGGTCGCCGGCTACGCGGTTGGCGGGGGACACGTGCTGCACGTGATCTGCGACCTCACCATCGCCGCGGATAACGCCAAGTTCGGCCAGGTCGGGCCGAAGGTGGGCTCCTTCGACGGCGGCTACGGCGCCTCCGTCCTCACCCAACTCGTCGGCCCGAAGAAAGCGAAAGAGATCTGGTTTCTCTGCCGCATGTACTCTGCCGATGAAGCCTACGAGATGGGCCTCGTCAACAAGGTGGTCGCCCTGGCCGAACTGGAGACGGAGACCGTATCCTGGTGCCGGGAGATGCTCCAGCGCTCCCCCTTCGCCCTGCGCCTGCTGAAGGCGAGCTTCCACGCCCACGAGGACGGCTTCGCCGGCATCCAGCAACTCGCCCACGACGCCAACCTCCTCTTCTACGGCAGCGAAGAGGCCCAGGAAGGCCGCGACGCCTACAAAGAGAAACGAAGCCCGGACTTCTCCCAATTCCCCCGCCGCCCCTGAGGCGGGTCGCTTCACGAACCGCGCCGTCAGCTTTCAACGCTCGGCTTTCAGCTTCCTGGGTCGATCGCTGCTGCCGTCCTTCGGTTTGACATGACATCAAAGTAATGACATTATGGCGTCACTCGGTTACCGAAGGGAGGCTGGAGTGCGCGGGCTGATGGACATGGAAGTTTCGTGGGAGCGCAGGTTGGATCTATTGCGTGAGGCGGAGCCGGGCCGCGTGGTTGCGGGCGCGAGGGGTGGCTTGTTGACCGGGGTACGGGGTTGGTTGCGGCGGAGTCTCTTGGGGCTCGGGTATAGTGGGTCCGAGGCGAGGCGCGACGGTGGCGAGACAGGTGGGAGGTCTCGGGAGGCGCGGTGTCGCCGGGGTGAGATCTCCCGGGCTAGCAGGAGGCGTTGCGTGGACAGTAGGGCGGCTATAGCGAGGTTCGAGGCGGTCGTGACGGGCCAGGCGGCGCTCGCGGGCGGGGACCCGGCGGTGGAGGCGGCGGCCGGG
>CAXTDD010000212.1:0-5493 GCA_964242955.1 uncultured Rubrobacteraceae bacterium
TTCCCGGGCCCCGACCCCTAGACCATCGGGGCGGGGGGGGCGGGGGCGGGGCCTGCGGGCCCCACGGCCGCCGGGCTGCCCGCCGCCGAGACCCGCACGCGCGTAGAGGAGAGCCTGAACCTTCTGGGCCTCCCGTATTCTGAGTACCGGCTGCGCTACGTCCACGCCCTCTCCGGCGGCCAGCGGCGGCGGGTCGCCATAGCGGGCGTGCTCGCCATGCGCACGCCGGTCCTCGTCCTCGACGAGCCGATGGCCGGCCTCGACCCGCGCGGGAGGCGCGAGCTCTTGGAGCTTCTGATCCGGCTCCAGGACGAGCGTGACCTCACCCTGATCGTCTGCTCCGCCAGCCTCACCGACGCGAGCCTTCTCTGCGACCGCTTCATCGTCCTCGACGGCGGAAGGGTCGTCATGGACGGCCCGGTGCGGGAGGTGTTGCGCGAGGCCGACCGGCTCGCGCAGTTGGACATAACCCTTCCCGAGCCCGTCATCGGGGCGCGGGAGATGCGCAAGCTCTTCCCCGACTTTCCGACGGATCTCCTCACCGAGGACGAGCTCGAAGCCGAGATCGTCAAGAGAATAGGGGCGGCGTAGTGCTGGAGCTCCAGCGCAACGTCATCTTCGGGCAGTACGTGGACACGGGCTCGTTCATCCACCGGATGGACGCGCGCATCAAGCTCGTCGTCACGTTCGTGTTCGTCGTGGCGTCGTTCTTGATCGGGGACTTCATAGGGTTCGGAGTCGTGCTGTCGCTGCTCGCCCTCATCCAGATCGTCTCGCGCATCCCCATCGGCTACATCCTGCGCGGCTCGCAGTTCTTTCTGGCTTTTCTGCTCTTTATCCTGGTCTTCCAGGTCCTCTTCTACCCGGGCGAGGCGTCGAACTACCTGTGGCGGTGGGGGATACTCTCGGTCTCGACCGAGGGGCTCTACACCGCCGGCATACTGGGCTTGCGCGTGATCTTCCTGTACCACGTCACGACGATGCTGATGCTGACGACCTCGCTGGTGGACCTCACCAACGGCCTGGAGTTGATCTTCGCCCCCCTCCAACGCTTTCGCCTGCCCGTCAACGAGATGGTGCTGGTCTTCGTCATAGCCATAAAGTTCGTCCCGATCTTCATAGAAGAGGTCGAACGCCTGGCCCGAGCCCAGACCGCCCGCGGCGTCCCCTTCGATGAGGGCGGCGCTATTACGCGGGCCCGCCGCATCGGCCGCCTCCTGGTCCCGATATTTATCAGCGGCTTCGCCCGCGCCGACACCCTCACCACCGCCATGAACACGAGGAGCTACCGCGGCGGCCAGAACCGCACCAAGTTCCGCGAGATGAGGGCCTCCGCCACAGACTGGCTTGCGCTCGCCGCGGTGATCGCGTGGATGGTCGTGGCATGGGCGGTGTAGGAGCCGTTAGCAATTAGCTGTTAGCCAGAAAGCTAAAGGCCAAGAGCGGAGGCCGACTGGCCGGAGCGGGCTAGAAGCTAATGGCTCTAGATCGTCTCCCTCCGGCGCTGTTGCTGGCCGTACGGGTGACCCGTGTGCAATCGCTCCATCGAGCTAATGGCGGCTATGCGCTCCAACGCCAGGGTGTCGGCGGCTACGTTGGTCGGGACGCCGTCGCGTTTGGAGATGGCGATGATGCTGCGGATGCGCTCTTCTATGCGCATCACCCGCTTGGTGGACCGACGCTCGTTGTAGCCTTCCAGCTCGTCGGCGACGTTTATGAGGCCGCCGGCGTTTATGACGTAGTCCGGGGCGTAGAGGATGCCGCGTTCGGCGAGCGCCTCGCCGTGGCGGGCTTCGAGCAGCACGTTGTTGGCGCTGCCGGCGATGATTTTGCACCGGAGGTCCGGGACCGTCGCGTCGTTTATCGTGGCGCCGAGGGCGCAGGGGGCGTAGACGTCGCAGGGCATCGAGAGGATCTCGTCCGGCTCGACGGCCTTGGCCCCGAACTCGCGCACCGCCCGCTCGACGGCCGCCACCTCGACGTCCGTGACGATCAGACGCGCCCCGGCCTCGTGGAGCAGGCGGCACAGGCGGTAGCCGACGTGCCCGACGCCCTGCACGGCCACCGTCCGGCCTCTGAGCGAGGCCGTGCCGAAGACCTCCTCCACGCACGCCCGCATACCCTGCACGACACCGAGCGCCGTGAACGGCGAAGGGTCGCCCGAACCGCCGCGCGTAACGTCCACCCCGACGACGTGCCCCGTCTCGACCCGGATAAAGTTCGCATCCTCCGTCGAAGTCCCCACGTCTTCGGCCACTATGTAGCGACCGCCCAGCGTCTCGATGTAGCGTCCGAAGGACCGGAAGAGCGCCTCGGACTTGTCCGTGTGCGGGTTGCCGATGATGACGGACTTGCCACCCCCGAGGTTGAGCCCGCTCGCGGCGGCCTTGTAGGTCATCCCCCTCGCCAGGCGCAGCACGTCCACTATGGCATCTTCCTCCGAAGCGTACGGGAACATGCGGCAGCCGCCGAGCGCCGGCCCCAGCGTGGTGTCGTGGACGGCGACGATGGCGCGCAGGCCCGTGGCCTTATCGTGGCAGAAGACGAGCTGCTCGTAGCGGAACTCCGCCAGCTTCTCGAAGACTTGCATATGCATCTCCTTCCCAAACCCGGAAACGAGTTCCAGATGTACATTCTACTACCGGGGCCACGCTCGCCATCCGAGAGGCAGCTCCTGCTAGGTGTATGAGGGCCGGACGTTGGTGACGCGGGTCTTGAGTCGGGATGCTGGCGGTCGGCCGCCCGCGGCGCCGTGGGATCGATGATAGCTGACCGACCGGCACCTCGCCCTGCGGGGACACCGCCGGCACCGCACGCCGCGGGAACGCGGGCTAGCGTTTCGCGGCGGTGTAGGTCAGGTGGGTCACCCGGGACGATGCGTCCGAACGGACCGGCTCCAGCGCGAGGCGGGCGGGGTCCACGCGGTCGAACAGGCGGATGCCGGTGCCCAACAGCACGGGCGACAGCGTGATCGAGAACTCGTCGATCAGGCCGCCGTCCAGGTACTCCTGGATCGTCTCGGCGCCGCCGGAGATGCGCACGTCGCGGTCGCCGGCGGCCTCGCGGGCCTGGAGCAGCGCGCTCTCGATGCCGTCGTTGACGAAGTGGAAGGTGGTGCCGCCCGGCCGCTCCCACGGGTCGCGCCTGGTGTGGGTGACGACGAACACCGGGGTGTGGAACGGCGCCTCCTCCGGCCATGCCAGCTCGCCGCCGTCGAACATGCGCTTTCCCATGACGCTCGCGCCGGTGCGCTCGTACGTCGCCCGTGCGATGTCGTTGTCGATGCCTTCCTCGCCGCCCTCGCCGAGCTTGAGGTTCTCCCGGAAGAACCGCTGCGGGAACGCCCACGCCTGCAGCTCCGACCACTTCGTCATCCAGCGCTGGACCCTCGGGTCGTTCCGACCTTCGGGCGAGAATACGAACTCGACGGGCACGGCGTCGGGCGCCATGAAGCCGTCCAGCGACATCGTCACGCTGAAGAACACCTTCCCGGCCATCAGCGCACCGTCCCTTCCTGCCCGGTCTCCTGCTCGGTCGTGGTCCCGCCGGCGGTCGCCGGCCCGCGGCCCGTGGACCGCTCTCGGGCGACCTCCGTGACGTAGGCCGCCAGGCTGCGCAGGGTCTGCTCGCCGCCCTCGATCGCGTGGTACTTCTCCACCGCCTCGTCGCGGAGTTCCCTGTTGGGGAACAACGTGCTCATCACGATCCGGGTCTGCTCGCCGGCCGGCTCGAAGGCCAGGACCGACTCGAAGGCGTTGGGGTCGTCGCGGGACTCGCCGTGCAGCAGCGCGATCCGCTCCGGCGGGACGATCTCCCGCCAGGTGATCCACTCCTGGTAGTCGGTCCCGTCCGGCCCGTGCATCACGAAGTCCCACTCCCCGCCGACGCGGAACTCGAAGGACCGCGTCGTGGTGGTGAAGCCCTCCGGTCCCCACCACCGCGACAGGTGCCGGACCCGCGTGAACGCCTCGAACACCAGCTCCCGCGGGGCGCCGATCACCCGGGAGATCACAATCTCCCTGTCTGCGGTCGCGTGTTCGGGCCCGCCGCCGCTACTGGTCGTCGCCATCCGGTGCCTCCTCCCGCTTCGCCTGCTTCAGGTCCTGCACGTACTCGTCCAGCCGGTCGAGGCTCCCGCTCCAGAACCGCTCGAAGCCGCCCACCCACTCGTGGACCGGCCGCAGCCCGCGGGCATCCAGGCCGTACAGCCGCCGCTTGCCCGCCCCGCGGACCCGCACGAGCCCGACCTTCCGGAGGACCCGCAGGTGCTTGGACGCCTGCGGCTGGGTCATCCCCAGGTCCCGCGCCAGGTCGGTCACCGGCCACTCCCCGCCCCGCAGCAGCGTCAGGATCTCCCGCCGCCGCGGTTCGGCGATCGCGTTGAACGCGTCCGAGGTCGTCGCCGCTCGTGCCATGTCACCATCATATTCCTATATCAGAATATGTCAAGGCCCTGTCGCCCGGCCGCATCACAGGAGGGGCTGTGAGAAGAATGACGGGCCGGAACTGTCGGGCAGGTGGAAGACCGCTGCAAGGTCCGTCGCCCATCCTGCGCGAGCAGCCGGACGGAACGACGCCACCTCGACCCGACCGGCCCGTCATTAACGTCATGCCCCGCAACAGCTAGGCACGCCATAGCGATCGACTACATCTAGATGTAGAGTTTACTGTACACTGAATGGTAGACTCAACGGTATGAGTACGACCATTCGAATTGAAGACGCGACCAAGCGCAAAGTTCGAGCTTTGGCTGAAGCCACGGGTATGAAGATGCAGGCGGTGGTGGAGGAGGCCGTCGCGGAATACGAGCGCAAGGTGTTCTGGGAGCGGACCAACGCCAGGTACGCGGAGTTGCGCGAAGATCGGGAGGAGTGGGCGCGTATCCTAGAGGAGCGGGAAGGCGAATCGGGCGCGCTGCGAGACGACCTGGATTGACGTACGCGAGGCGGGGCGAGATCTGGCTCGTTGATTTTGGAATCCCGGTGGGACGTGAAGGCGGGTATGTCCGTCCGGCCGTCGTCATCTCTTCGGACATGCTGAACGCGGGACCGGTGAGTGTGGCCGTAGTCGTGCCGACGACTACCTCGCGTCGGGATCTGCCGCTGCACGTCGAGATCGAACCGGGGGAGAGCGGCCTGGATGAGACCAGCTACGCGAGATGCGAAGATGTCAGGTCTGTCTCGGTCGAACGTATGGTGCATCGTCTCGGCACTGCTCCGCCCGAGGTCGTCCACGAGATGAACCGGGCCCTCCGCTATATTTTGGAACTGTAGTCTCCGCCGCTCCTCTATCGTGGGCAACCGAAGGCTGACCGCTTTGCATTGCCTCTCTGCTATCATCCGGAACCATGCAGGGTGAGAGGTTGGGCGAGGAGACGACCGCCGGAAAATTGGAGGGGCTGGAGGAGCTGCGCGAGAGGGCGGCCCATCCAGCCTCCGAGCGGGCCGTGGAGCGCCAGCGCGAGAAGGGCAAGCTCACCGCGCGGGAGCGCAT
>CAXTDD010000213.1:0-5493 GCA_964242955.1 uncultured Rubrobacteraceae bacterium
TGTTGGCGAGTATCTTTGGTGCCGGCGTTTTACGAGTCTCCAGCAAACTCGGCTCGTCTCACTGGACGCTGACCACTCCCGTCGAAGCCAGAACGCCCCCTTGACGGCCATATTCTACCATTTGGCAGGAGTAGATCAATTGTTGGCCGTCAGCCATTAGCTATTAGCAGTTAGCTCTTGGCTGTCTCTACACTCACCCAGCCACTACGACGGGACCGCTTTGATAGGCACGGCCGACCGCAGGGGTAGTCTGGCGCAGGTAGTTGGGCAAACCCGACCGGCAGCTAAGGGCTAATGGCCAACTGCTAACGGCTGAAAGCTAACCGCTCTAACGGCGTAGCCGCTCTTTGACGGCGCGCTGCATCTCGCGTTCGGCGGTGCGGCGGGCTATGTCGCGGCGCTTGTCGTACTCCCGCTTGCGGCTGGCTACGCCTATCTGGAGCTTCACGTTGCCGTTCTTGGGGTAGAGCTTGAGCGGGACGAGGGTGTTGCCCTCGGTCAAGGTCTTGCCGATGAGGCGGTCGATCTCCTTGCGGTGCAAGAGCAGCTTGCGGTCGCGGGTCGGGCGCTGGTCCCGCTGCGTGGCGTTCTCGTACGGGGAGATGTGCATCCCGATGAGGAAGACCTCGCCGTCGCGCACCCGCGCGTAGCTCTCTTTCAGGTTGGCCCGGCCCTCGCGGATGGACTTGACCTCGGGGCCTGTGAGCGAGATGCCGGCCTCGTAGGTCTCTTCTATGGTGAAATCGTGCAGGGCTTTTTTGTTGCGTGCAAAGTCTGTCATAGTCGTTTCACTACCCTTAGTTCGGCCCGCCTCATGAGCGGAAGTACGTCTATCAATTCTACCAGCACCCGGTCCCCGACCCGGTAGGAGGCGCCTATCGAGTCGTTGGAGAGGACGACGCCGCTCTCCTCGAGCTCCCACCAACCGGGGAGCTTGCTGACGTGGACCAGGCCCGTGGCACCCGTCTCCATCTGCACGAAGAGCCCGAAGGATGCCGTGCTCACGATCGTGCCTTCGAGATCCTCGCCGACGCGGTCCCGCATGAGCCACATCAGCGTGTAGTCGTCCGCGGTGCGCTCGCAGATCGCCGAGCGGTACTCGCGCTCGGAGATGTCGGCCGCAACCTGGGAGACGTCCTCGGGCCCCTCGTCGCCGAGCAGCGCCCGGTGGACCAGCACGTCGGCGTAGCGCCGGATGGGGGACGTGAAGTGCGTGTAGTGCCCGAGCGCCAGCCCGTAGTGCCCGGCATCCTGCGGCGCGTAGAGAGCGCGCGGGATGGAGCGCAGTATGAGGTAGTTTACCGCGTCGGACTTCGCCATCTGGGAGATCGTGCCGAGGTTCTCCGGCGTCGGCTCGACCTGCATCCCGACCGCCGCGAGCCTTCGTCCCAGCGTCTCTAAAGAGTCTTCGTCTGGCTGCTCGTGCACGCGGAAGACGCCGCCCCTCTTGCCGTCGATCATCTCCGCGACCGTCTCGTTGGCGAGCACCATCAGCTCCTCTATGAGCTCCCGCGCCGGCGTCGAACGCCGCGTCGTGGCCCTGACCGGCACGCCGTGCTCGTCTATCTCGTAGTCGGGCTCGCTGCCGCCGAGCTCCAGCTTGCCCCGCCGGGCGGCCCGCGTCCTCAGCCGCCGGGAGAGGTCGTGGGCCGCCCGCACGAGGTCGGCCTGCTCCGACGGCGCCCCGCCTTCCAGGAACGCGTCGACGCTCCCGTAGGTGAGCCTCGCGTCGCTGACGATCAGGCTGCGGTAGGCGACAGAGCTTCGCCTCTCCCCGTCCTCGGAGAGCTCCATCTCGACCGTAACGGTCGCCCGCTCGACGTTCGGCTTCAGGGAGCAGACGTCGTTGGAGAGACGCTCGGGGAGCATCGGCGCGACCGTGCCGGGCAGGTACACCGAGTTGCCCCTGAACGAGGCCTGCTTGTCCAGGGCCGAGCCCGGCTCGACGAAGTGGGTAACGTCGGCGATGTGCACCCATACGCGGTAGCCGCCGGCCAGCCGCTCCACGGAGATCGCGTCGTCAAAGTCCTTCGCGTCGGCGCCGTCGATGGTGACGGTCGGCAGGCCGCGCAGGTCGCGGCGTTCGCCGGCCGGCTTGCCCGCCACCGATTCGGCATCCTCATCGACCCGCCGCGGGAACGTGCGGCCCGTCTCGATGGAGGCGAAGAGCGCCTCGTAGACGTTGCGCGGGTCGTCCGAAACGCCGATCACGCGCGTCACCTCGCCCCGCAGAGAGCGGTTCTTCTCGCGGGCGTTTACCAGCACGATGTCCCCAGCCTCGGCCCCGCGCCTGAGCTTGCGCGCGACCAGCACCGGACGCCGCTCCTCCACGAACAAAGGATCGGCTACCGAATACTTGCCCCTTCGGACCAGCACGGCGGGGATGATCAAAGCTCGCTCCCGGTCTGGAGAGTCGTGGGAAACACCGTGCAGATTCTACCATGGGGCACGTTTCGGGCTTCGGCACGAGGGCATCGGGCGGGCGCGAGATCGAGACGGGCAGCGTCTACCGAGACGCCACAGCCTGTCGAAGACATCCGGGCTGCAACGGTCGCATCGGCCGGTCGATTACTGCTCCGTGGGCCCGGTAGCACGGCCCGCGCTACCCTCTATCGGCAGCGGTAAGCCTTCGGACGGCGGGGGCTTCGTTGGCTCATCGCGGAGGGGAGACGCGGGGACACGCAGCGCGCGGGCCGCCCAGACGGGCAGCCACCAGTTCCACCGACCCATCAGGGCGACGAAGGCCGGGACGAGGACGGCGCGCACGAGCGTGGCGTCCAGGACGATCCCCAGGGAGATCCCGGAGGCGAAGATCGCGACGTCCAGTTCTCCTCCGGTCGCCACGGTGGCGAAGGAGAGGAACAGCATAAGCGCGGCGCAGGTGACCAGCCGTCCGGTGCGGCCGATGCCCTCGACGACCGCCTCGCGGGTGGAACCGGTGCGGTCGTACTCCTCGCGCATCCGGGCGAGGATGAACACTTCGTAGTCCATCGAAAGGCCGTAGAGAAACGCGAAGATCGTCACCGGCACGAAGGTCCCAAGCGACCCATCCGACGGGATGCCGAGAACGGCTTCCGTCCCGAAACCCCATTGCCAGAGGACGACCATCGCGCCCAGGACGGCTCCCAAAGACAGCAGGTTGAGCAGGATCGCCTTCAGCGGCAGCAGGAGCGACCGGAACGCGCGGGCCAGCATAACGAAAGTGACGAGCGAGACGAGGCCGAGCATCAGCGGGAATGCCGTATACGTCGCGTCGACGTAGTCCATCTGCTGGGCCGCGTTGCCACCCACCATCGTCCCGTCGGGCACCGTGTCGATGACCCGCCGGATCGTCTCCCGCCCCGCCGCCGTCCCGCCCTCGTCCGTCGGCACCACGGAGATCACCGCCGACCCGCCGCGCCGCCAGCCGGCGTTCTCGGGGGCGGCCACCGTCGCGACCCCGGGCAGCGCCGCCAGTTGCGAGGCGACAGCGCCTGGGTTGATGCCGGACGGCACGAAGACGTCGAACGAGGTCAGCGTGCCGGATGGAACTCCCGCCTCACGAAGGGCGGCCAGGCCCTCGTGGCCGGGGCCGGAGGTGGCGAGGTTCCTGGTCTCCGGGACGGAGAGGTTGATGCCGAGCCCGATGGTCGCCAGGGCGACCAGGATCCCGCCGGCGCCCAGGGCGGCAATCCAACGGAACCGGACGATCCCGCGGGCCCAGGCGGTCCAGATCCGGCCGACCTCCCCGTCGGGCTTCACGGTGGCGAACCGTCCGCGATCTAGCCTCCCGCCGATGCTGGCGAGGATGATCGGCAGCAGGGTAAGCGAGACCAGCACGCTGGCCGCAGCGGTAAGCGCCCCGCCGACGCCGAGGCTGCGCAGCAGCGGGATCGGCAGCACGACCATCGTGAGGAGGCCTATGGCCACGGCGGCGCCGCTGAACACCACCGCGTGCCCGGCGGTCGCCATCGCCCGGCGCACGGCCTCGTCGGCCCGGTGGCCCCGCGCCCGCTCCTCGCGCCACCGGGAGATCAGGACCAAAGCGTAGTCGATGGCGATGCCCAACCCGAACAGGGGTAGCATCATCAGGGTCGTCTCGTGTACCTCCATGACCGTGCCGCCACCAAGCAAGCCGATGAAGGCAACGGGGATCGAGACGAACGCGATCAGGAGCGGCACGAAGGCCAGCGCCGATCGGAACGCCCACAAGAGAACGAAGACCGAGACGACGGTCCCGACCAGGAGCTTGACGGGGACGTTCAGGCCGCCCCGGTCACCGGTCTGTGCCAGCGTATCCAGGCCGGTAACCTGCACCGTCGCGCCAGCAGGCAACTCCGTTCCTATGGCCTCGACGATGATCGGGGTCAGGTCGGGGGTCTCTCCCAGCGCGCTTCCAGGGATACCGCCCTGCTCGACCGGCCCGCCGAAGACTAGCCCGAAGGTGGTGCGCCCGCCGTCCCCGACGAAGCTCTCGTCTCCGGTATCCGCGTAGGACACGACGCGGGCATCGTTCTCATCGGAGATAGCAGCGAACGCGCGGCCCAGATCTTCCCTCACCCCCGGGCTGTCGACGGTCGTCCCGGCGGGGAGGGTGATGACGGGCACGAACGGCCTCTCGTACCCGCCGTTGCCGTAGGTCCGCGTGATCTTCTGGTTGGCCTCGTACGCCGGCAGGCCGGGGTACGCGTTCCTCTCGGACACGTTGGGGATCAGCGCCGCCGTCGCCGCGAGCCCGGCGACGAACGCCGCCACGGCCAGCAGGCTCACCAGGAGCTTGCGACGGAGCACGAATCCGGAGAGCTTTTCCATAGCCTGGATCTCCTGGCCTCTCGTCCGTTCCGCGCTCCAATCTGGGGCTAAACCGGTTGCAGGGACATCCGCCGAAACGCTGTATTCTCGTGGTTTATTGGGGATGGATCGGAGGTTTCGACGCGTCGGAAGCGCTTCATCGCGGGCGGGGGCCCGGGGAGCGGGCCTACGGGATCAGGCCCAGACGCCTGGCCTTGTCGAGGGCTTCGGAGCGTTTGTTGGCGCCGAGCTTGCGGTAGATGTTGTTCGCGTGGGTCTTGACCGTGCCCGCGGCTATGTGCAACCCGGAGGCGATCTCGGTGGTCGTCCTGCCCGAAGCCAGGAGCGCCAAGACCTCCAACTCGCGCTCGGTCAGGGGATCGTCGAGCATCCGGGCCGCTTCGGCTTGCCCCGACGGCGGCCCGGGCCCAACGTGGGCGCCCGTTGCCAACCCGCGCATGTCGACCCCGCGGAGGGCGTACGTCTTGACGCCGTCCTCTTCCCGCGGTCGCAGGTAGCCCTTGCGGGTCAGCCGTTCGAGCATCGTGGAGGCCTCGTCGGCGGTCAAGGACGTGCGCATGGCCGCCGTGATGGGTGTTGCTTCGCCACGTCGGCCGAGCGCCTCCAGGAGCTCGGCCTCCTTGTCCTTCGCACTCGGCGCTGACGGGCCCCCGACTTGTTTAATGCCCCCGGGGATCTTGCGGTCTGCGGCCGTAGAGTTCC
>CAXTDD010000214.1:0-5460 GCA_964242955.1 uncultured Rubrobacteraceae bacterium
GCTCCCAGATAAAGACGGGGAAGTTGCCGGGGGCGAATTGTTCCGCGTCGTCTTCGGGCTCGAACCAGCAGATCACGCGCCGCTCGGGCTCCAGGGGTAGCTCTAGATCCGCGAGCAACGCCGAAGCCCAGGCCCCGGGCGCGAGTACGAGCCGTTCTGCCTCGTACACGCCCCCCGGCGTCTCCACGCGGACGCCGTCCCCGGAGTCGGCGGCCTCCCACGAGACCACGGGCTCCTCGAACCGCAGGTCCGCGCCGAGCCTGTCCGCGCGTTCCAGCTGGGCGTCGATGGCCGCCCCGGGATGGATGAACCCGGCTCTCGCCTCGTACAAGGCGATGGTCCCATCGGAGGGGGCCAGGGCGGGGAAGCGCCGGCGGACCTCGTCCGCTTCGAGCTCTTCGCAGGGCAGGTCGTATTCGCGCGCGCTGCGGAGGCTGCCTTCGAGGACCGTGCTCCCGCGCTGGCCGAGCATCAGGCCGCCGCACAGGGTCATCAGGTCCCGACCCGACTCCGCCTCCAGCCGCCTCCACAGCTCGTAGGCCCGCAGCACGAGCGGGACGTAGGCCGGGTCCTCGAAGTACGCCTGGCGGATCAGGCGGGAGCCGCCGTGGCTGGAACCCCGGTCGTGGCCGCGGGCGTGTTGTTCCAGGCCCAGCACCCTCTTGCCCCGTCCCGCGAGCTCGCAGGCGGTGGCGCCGCCCATCCCGCCGAGGCCGGCCACGATCACGTCGTACATAAGGTCTGGCTCCTTCCCGCGGTCAAGGATCTGGCTACGTCCGCCACGGGAGCATATTACAGCCGATCCCGGGGCGGCTCATACGGACCTGGTCAGCCCGCCGTCCACCCGCAGGTTCTGCCCCGTGATGTAGCCTGCGGCGTCGGAGAGGAGGAAGGCGACGGTGGTCGCGATCTCCCCGACCGCGCCCGGCCGCCGCATGGGTATCGACGATAGCATCTCTTCCTCCACCTCGTTGTTGTCCATGTAGCCGGGCAGTACGTTGTTCATCCTGATGCCGTCGGCCGCATAACGGTCGGTGTAGAGCTTGGTGAAGCCTGCCAGCGAGGAGCGCAGGGCGGAGGATACGGGGAAAGCGGCCGAAGGCTCGAAGGCCGCGTACGTCGAGACGTTCACCAGCGCGCCCCCGCCCTGCCGCAGCATGACGGGCGTGACCAGACGCGCCATGCGCACGACGTTGAGCACGACCATGTCGAGCCCCGCGTGCCAATCCTCGTCGGGGATGTCGAGTATCTCGTCGCCCGACGGCGGGTGCCCCGTGCCGTTGACCACGGCGTCGGCGCGCCCGAAAGCCTCCAGCGTCCCGTCCACCAGCGCGCGCAGGTCGTCCACCTCGGTTACGGAGCCTTCGAAACCCACGCCCCCCAGCTCTCTTGCGAGGTCGGTCGCCCCGCCGGAGCGGGACATCAGAGCCAGCGAGTAGCCGCGGGAGGCGAGCTCGCGGGCGCAGGCGGCGCCCAGGCCCTGACCGGCGGCGGTAACGATGGCGACCTTCCCGTCGGTTGCGTTGCCCTTATCCAAAACTCTCCTTCCGATCTCCTGGTTCCCGGCGGCGTTCACCCCGCCAGCGGGGTCTTACCCATCCGGGTCTTCTTTCATCTAAACGGAAGTGGCCGGCCGAAGCCGCCGGTGATCGGACGTGCCTTCGGGCCCGGGTCGGCCGCGTCGAGGGGTTTCTCGACGCGCCCGACCCGCGCAAGCTGGATTTGATTTTACTCTTGAATTATATAAATTTGTACTTATATTTTTGATCATGCACGCGTTCGAAATTCTCGGCGACCCGGTCAGGCGGCGGATCCTGGAGCTGCTCGCCGACGGCGAGCGCCCAGCCGGGGAGGTCGGTGCCGTTGTCCAGGAGGAGTTCGGGATCTCCCAGCCGGGGGTGTCCAGGCACCTGCGGGTCCTCCGCGACAACGGCTTCGCCACCGTGCGGTCCGAGGGCACGCGCCGGGTGTACGCAGTGAACGCCGAGCCGCTGCGGGAGGTCGACGAGTGGTTGGGGCGGTACCGGAGGTTCTGGGACCAGAGGTTGGACGCGCTCGGCACCGAGCTCGTCCGGGGCAAACGGGAACGGCGGAAGAACGCAGAAGGCTAGGACGCGGGCGCCCACGACGGACCACCGACACGAAAGGAAGCGAACGATGTTCGACATCGCCAGCATCATCACCGACCACCATCGGGCGCTCAGCCGCCGCGGGACCGCCGAGGGCGAGGCCTACGTGCTCCGCCTCGGCAGGCACTACGACGCCCCCGTTGAAGACGTGTGGGACGCCTGCACCGATCCCGAGCGCATCAACCGCTGGTTCCTGCCCATCACGGGGGACCTGCGTCCCGGCGGCCGTTACCAGCTCGAGGGCAACGCCGGCGGGCGGATCGAGAGCTGCGAGCCGCCGCGAAGGCTCGCCGTCACCTGGGAGCTCTATGGGGGCACCAGCGACCTCGTCCTGACCCTGTCGCCTGGCGCCGACGGGGGCACGGATTTCGAATTGGAGCACGCCGCCGTGCTGCCCTTCACTGAGGAGCAGTACATCGACGGTATCGGCGGCATGGCGCCGGGCTGGGAAGACGCGCTCGCCGGACTGGAAGCGCACCTGCGCGGCGACCTGCCCGAGACCCCGGCCACGGGATGGTACTCGCAGGACTCCGAAGAGGTGGAGCGCCGCTGGGGCGCGCTCGGCCAGGTGTGGAGGGACCTGGCCAGGGCGATGTTCTCGAAGACCTGAGAGCCCGTCCGCGAGATCCGCGGCGCTGGGGTCCAGCCCGGACCGTCGCCGCGCACGTTCGCCCGTCGGGTATCCTCTTTCGACACAAAGCCAGGGGAGATACTCGGGTACGCGCTCTGCCTGGTTCGAACGCGGGGGACCCGCGGAGGAGGTCCTGTCGGTCGGGGAGATGGACGCCCCGCGAACGCCCCTTCGGCACCGCCGCCGGGTACGTCGTCCTGCCGGGCGAGCAGGCGATTGCTTGGCCCGACGGGGTGGGCTTCGAGGCTGGGGCGTGACTCGGGATACCTGCGCGCACGGCCCACCGGTGCGTCTTCGCCGACGGGGCCGTTTCGGGCAAGACCGTGCTGGTAGCGGGAGGCGCCGGGGCGATCGGAGGCTACGCCGTTTCCTTCGTAAGCCCGCGCGGATTCGTCGCTGACCGCGGGTGGAGCCGCCGGCCAGTTCCCCTGCGCCTGTCCTTGCCCGCACTTTTGTGGATTATATTTGAGAATGGCACGAAAAAGGATCGGCGTGGCGGGACCATGCCGGACTAGGTTATGTTGTTGTGCTCGGACTTCGAACAGGAAAGCGGGTGGGACGCATGGTGTTAGAGGGCAGGGTGGCGGTGATCACGGGCGCGGCGTCCGGCATCGGGCTGGCGACCGCAAAGCTCTTCGCGCAGGAGGGCGCGCGGCTCTTCTTGGGTGACGTGGAGGAGAAGGCCGGCCGGCGGGCGGGCGAGGAGATCGAGTCGGGCGGAGGTCAGGCCGAGTTCGTCCGCACGGACGTAACCTCCGGCGACGAAGTGCGGCGGCTTATCGACGGCGCGGTCGAGCGGTACGGGAAGCTGGACATCATCTTCAACAACGCCGGCATCGCGATGTCGAAGTCCATTCCCGACACCTCCGAAAACGACTTCGACCGCATCGTCGCCATCAACTTCAAGGGCGTCTTTCTCGGGTGCAAGTACGCCATCCCGCACCTGCTCGAGAACCCCGAAGGCGGGGCGATCCTGAACATGTCCTCGAACGGCGGCCTGGTCGGGCGGCCCGGCGATCCGTTGTACTCGGCGACCAAGCACGCCGTGATGGGCCTGACGAAGTCGCTCGCGGTGACGTACGCGGACCGCAAGATCCGGACCAACGCGCTCTGTCCGGGGGCGATCGACACGCCGATGGTCGAGGGCATCATCGACTCGTTCGACGACCGCGATGAGGGGCTGCGGCGCGTCCTGGCGAACAGCCCGACCCCAAGGGTGGCCGGCCCCGAGGAGGTCGCCCGCGCGGGATTGTTCCTCGTCTCGCCGGGCAACAGCTACGTCAACGGCGTGGGGCTGGCGGTGGACGGCGGAAAGGCGGCGGGCGTCTTCAACGCCGACAGGTATCGTACGGACTTCGCGCTAATCGATTGATGCTTCGGCAGGATCGAGGTTAGAGATTGAGCTCGGATAAGAGTTACCGCGTCGGCATCGACATTGGCGGGACTTTCACGGACCTCGTCCTGATAGACGACGCCTCGGGCGAACAGGCCATAGGCAAAGTTCTTACCACCCCGGATGACCCATCCGAGGCCGTCGAGGAAGGACTTCGCGGGCTGCTGGAGCGCGAAGGCGTTGCGGCGTCCCAACTGAAGACCATTATCCACGGGACGACGTTGGTTACGAACGCCCTGATCGAACGCCGCGGGGCGCCTACCGCACTGCTGACGACCGAGGGCTTCCGCGACGCAGTCGCCATCGGCACCGAGCACCGCTACGACATGTACGACATCTTTCTCGAGAAGCCCGAGCCCCTCGTCCCGCGTAACCTGCGCTACGGCATCCGCGAGCGCACCCTCGACGACGGCTCCGTCGTGCTCGAGCTCGATGAAGAACAGGTCAGGTCCGTGGCGGCTGAGATCGTCGAACGCGGGATCGGGGCGGTGGCGGTCAGCTTTCTGCACGGCTATCGCAACCCGGCCCACGAGCAACGGGTGGCGGAGATACTGGCGGAGGAGGCGCCGGAGGTCGCGGTCTCGCTCTCGTCTGAGGTCTCGCCGGAGATCCGGGAGTACGAGCGCACCTCGACCACGATCGCCAACGTCTACGTGCGCCCGCTGGTCGAACGCTATCTGAACAGGCTCGAAGAACGGCTGCGGAACCTCGGGTTCGACGGCTCTTTCTACGTCATGCTCTCCAACGGCGGCACGGCGAGCGTCGAGACGGCTTGCCGGTTCCCGGTACGGCTGCTGGAGTCGGGGCCGGCGGCGGGCGCTCTGGCCGCGGCGTTCTACGGGAAGGCGGCCGGGTTTTCGGACGTGCTCTCGTTCGACATGGGCGGGACGACGGCCAAGGCCTGCCTCATCGACGGTGGGGAGCCGTTGACGAGCACGGACTTCGAGGTTGCGCGGGTGTACCGGTTCAAGAAGGGGTCGGGGCTGCCGGTGAAGACGTCGGTGATCGAGATGATCGAGATCGGGGCCGGCGGCGGCTCTATAGCCCGCGTCGGACCCCTGGGGCTGCCCAAGATAGGCCCCGAGAGCGCCGGCGCCGATCCGGGCCCCGCCTGCTACGGCCGCGGCGGCAAGAACCCGACCGTCACCGACGCGGACCTCCTGCTCGGCTACCTCGACCCCGACTTCTTTCTCGGCGGAGAGATGAGCCTGGACTACGGGGCGGCCGAGTAGGCGATGAGGAAGGGCTCCGACACCCTCGGCGTCGGGCCGCTGGAGGCGGCGTGGGGCGTCCACCAGGTCGTGGAC
>CAXTDD010000215.1:0-5450 GCA_964242955.1 uncultured Rubrobacteraceae bacterium
GTCCGCGAGCGTGACGGCGCCGTGGCGTTTGGCGAGGCGTCGGCCGTCCGGCCCGAGCACGAGCGGGACGTGGGCATAGCGGGGAGCAGGCAGGCCCAGGAGACGGCACAGCAGGATCTGGCGCGGCGTCGAGTCAACGAGGTCGGCGCCCCGCACGACTTCTCCGATGTCCTGGTCCGCGTCGTCCACCACCACGGCTAGCTGGTAGGCCGGCGCCCCGTCGTTACGCCGTACCACGAAGTCGTCCGCTACGTCTTCGCGGTGCCCCAGCAGCCGGTCCTCGAAGGAGATCCGGTGTCCTTGGGCCCTGACCCGCAGCGCGGGCGGTCGCCCGGCGGCCTCGCGTTCGGTGCGCTCGGCCTTCGTGAGATCCCGGCAGGTTCCAGGATAGCGGTCGGCGGCGGGGATGCCGTGCGGGGCCGAGGCGGCGGCCCGGATCTCCCTTCGCGTGCAGTAGCAAGGATAGAGCAGGCCTTCGGCATCGAGCCGGGCGATGGCATCCGCGTAAAGTTCCATTCTCTCCGACTGGCGCACGACGGACCCGTCCCAGTCGAGGCCGATAGAACTGAGGTTTTCGAGTTGCGCTTCTTCCACGCCGGGTCTCACCCGCGAGCGGTCCAGGTCTTCGACACGGATCAGGAAGCGTGCGCCGACGGACCGGGCGAAGAGCCAGGCGAGGAGCGCGGTCCGCAGGTTTCCGAGGTGGAGCGGTCCCGTCGGGCTAGGGGCGAAGCGACCATCGTGGGGTCCGGGCCCGTCGTTCAGCGGGTGATCCCCTTAACCCCGACGCCCCACTCGAGGTTCAGGTTGCCGCCGAGAAAGCCCGTAAGCCCGAGGACCGCGAGCGCCAGGAGCATCAGGATCAGGTACAGCCGCGTGCCGCCGACGTCCTTACCGAGCCGCAGCGAGCGCCAGCGCCACACCGCGAGGCCCGCGAAGATCGCCGTGGTCGCGAACCCGAGGTTCTGGTGGCGCTCTATGGGGTCGTGCAGCCGCTCGACGTTCTCGTAGGCGAAGTGCGCCGCGAGCCCGGTTAGGGTCCCCACGACCGTGCCGGCCGCCCCGAGCGCGAGCAAGATCCACGCGGCCGAACGCAGCCCCGGCCACCGGCGCGCGAAGACGTCGAGCCCCGCGCTGACGAAAAGGAGCGCTATCGGAAAATGCGTCGTCGCCCCGTGCACGTGGTTCAGAAAGTTCTCGATAAAGCCCGGCACAGCCACCCCCGTTCGTGGTTACGCCGGGAGTGTACATCGGCGCCGACGGGCCGGGGTAAGGGTCAATACTCCTTTCGCCGGAACATCCACAGCGCGGCGAGCAGGGGCAGCGCGGCCGTTGTCAGGCTGACGAGCAACTGCGTGGCGGGGAAGCTGTCCCCAGAGTAGGCCGCCAGGCTCGACCAGTAAGGCGAGATCGCCAGGGCATCGAAGAGAGTAGCCGGGAACTCGCCCTGCGAAGAAAGGAAGAGAACGGCGACCTGCTGCGCGACGAAGGCAGGTACCACCGAGGTCAGAACCCAGACCAGGAAGGCGCCGGCGACCGCCAGCAGCGTGTTTTCGAGCGCCACCGAGAGCAGGAGCGCGGTCCCTAGGACGAAGAGCAGTCCCAGCCACATCAGCGCGGCCGAGACGAGCACGCCGCTGGTGTCCTGCGGGTGCCCCAACGCCCCGGCGGTTACCATTAGCGCGGCGCTGCCGAGCAGCGAAACCGCGAGGAGTGCGCCGGCGTTGACCGCGTACTTCGTCAGCAGCACGCGACCGCGGCTGACCGGCCTGTTGAGCAAAAGGAAGAGGGTGTCCCGGTTGACCTCGTCGGAGATCAGACCAGCCCCGAGGATGGCGGCTATGAGCATCAGAATGAGGTTGCCGGATGCCTCGGTGAACCACTGCGACCACAGAAGGTACCCAAGGTACCCGGCATCCTCCCTGGGCGAAGGCGCTACGACGCCGTCCGGTTCCCCGAACAGTGAGTAGGCGTGGGGAAACAGGGTGTCGAGCGGGATCATCACCGCGATCGCCAGCACCAGCACGGCCCCGATCGCGAACTTCCAACGCGCGTCCCGCCACTCTTTAGCGATCACAGCGCTCCCTCTAGTAGGTCTTCCGCCGGAACATCCACAGCGCCAGCAGGAACGCCGCCGCCGCGGTGACCACGCACACCAGCAGGCTTCGCGCCACCATCAACTCGCCGGAATACGGTTGCACGCCGATCCAGTAGTCGTAGAGCCGGAAGTAGTCGAAAGTTTCGTACCAACTCTGATACTCGCGCCTATCCATCGGGTATACGCCTTCGCCCCATAAGACCCATTCCATAAAGGCCCTCAAGAGATCGGGTCCAGCCAGGATCACGAACATGGTCGCCACGGTCGCCAGCAGGGTCTTCAAGACGTCACGGAAGATCACCGACGCCACCAACGCCACGCCGAGAACGAACAGCGAGCCCAACCACGTCAGCGCGGTGGAACTCACGATCCCCGCCACGTCCACGGACTCCGGCGGGTACCCGCGGGCGTAGGCGGCAAGGATGACGCTAGTGCCCCCGACCACGGCGGCGACGAACAGGCAGGCCACGCACACAAAGTACTTGGTTACCAGCATTCGGGTGCGGCCCACAGGTTTGGAGAGGAGCAAGGAAATAGAGCCCCTGCCCACCTCGCCGGCGATAAGGCCGATACCAAGCAGGCCGGCGAGGGGCACGATGACCACGAGGTTGCGGACTATGCCGAGGTCCAGCAACTCCCACCGGGCCACGTCTTCGACGTACCCCGGGCTCCGCATCTCCCGCACCGAGTCGCGCATGTCTGCCAGGTATCTCTCGCGCTCGCGTTCTCCCATAGGACCCGCGAAATCCTCCGACGACCGCAGCTCTCGCTGCGTCATCTTTAGCTGATACTCGACGTCACCCCGTATCGCTTCGTAGGATCTGACCGTCGGCAGGAGAACCAGGAACGCGACCACGCCGAGCAGGAATTTCCACCTGGTGTCCCGCCACTCTTTGGAGATCACGGACGTCCCCCTCAGTAGTCCCTTTGACGGAAGAGCCACAGCGCCAGCAGGAGCGGGACGACGGCGGCGATCAGGCAGACGAGGAAGTTGGTGAAAGCTATCTCCTGGCCGAGGTACAGGCCCTTGCTGGACCAGTAGTTGAAGACCGTCAGGTTGTCGGGGATGCGGTCCTGAAAGCCCTGTACCGGGAACTGGCTCCAGAAAGAGAAGCTCGTCCACTGGTCGGGGGAGAGCAGCACGAGGGCCGCCAGGGTCGCCACGATGCCCACCAGGACGTTCCTGGTCAAGATCGAGAAGATCAGGGCCACCCCGAGGACGAAGAGGGAACCCACCCAGAGCAAGACGACGGACAACGCGGCGCCCACCACGCTCAGCTCTCCCAATGGATAGCCCTTGATCCCGGCGATCACCATCAGGACGATGCCGCCGCACACCGCGGCGAACAGCAGGATCCCGGCGCAGACGGCGTACTTGGTCAGCAACACCCGATGGCGGCTGACCGGCCTGGAGAGCAGCGCTAACATCGTGTTTCGACGGGCCTCCTCCGAGACGAGGCCGACGCCCAGCAAGCCGGCCAGCAACGCCATGGCCGCGCCGCCTCCGGCACCGTAGACGATCCAGAGCTCGTCCAGGGCCATCTTCACCGGGTCCGTAGGCAAGCCCATCGCTTCTGAGGCTTCCCGCAACGCCCTCTCGTCCGCGGCCGACATGGCAGCATCGTCCCTCTGGACTGGCTCATCGAGCGTGACGCTATACACGTGCGGGTTCGCGTTCTCGCCGGTCATCTGCTCTATCTCCGCGTAGGGCGTGGGGAGATCGCTCAACACTAGAGCCCCAATCGCCAACGCCCCTATCCCGAGCAACTTCCACCAGGAGTCCCACAACTCTTTAGAGATCATCCCCGTCCTCCACGTACGCGACGAAGATGTCTTCGAGGCTCATGCCGGTCGAGTCGACGTCGACGACGGGATGGGGGCGGTCCTGCAAACCTCGCTCCACGACCCCCACGTCGCCGCGTACCCGCAGCTTTACGCCCCGGCCCTCGCGCTCGACCTCCCTCACGTCGGGCAGGGTCTGGAGGCTTCGCACCTCCTCGTCGGGCGGCGTTGCGGCATACACGATGCGGAAGACGCGGTGCGACTCGCGCATCGCGTCGAGCTCGCCGCTAACGAGGAGCTTCCCGCCCTTGATGATGCCGACGGTGTCGGCGACGGCCTCTATGTCTGAGAGGAGGTGGGTGGAGAAGAAGACGGTCCGGCCTTCTCCGGCGACCTCGCCTACGAGCACCTTGAGGAAGGCGCGGCGGGCGACGGGGTCGAGACCCGAGGTCGGCTCGTCGAGGATGAGTAGCTCGGGGCTGCTGCCGAGCGCCAAGCAGAGTTGGAGCTGGGCCTTCTGGCCCTTGGAGAGCTTGCGTATCTTCGAATCTTTCGGCAACCCGAATATCTCGACGTAGCGGTCGACGAGGTCCTGGTCCCAGGTGCGGCTGAGGTCGCGGCAGAGGCGGCAGATCCGGGGCACGGTCATCCCCTCGTAGAGGCTGTTGACCTCGCTGGCGAACCCGACCCGGGCCCGCACCTCCAGGCTCTGGTCCACGATGTCGTACCCGAGCACCCGGGCGCTTCCACCGTTCGGCTTCCTGAACCCCATCAACGTCTTTATGGTGCTGGTCTTGCCGGCGCCGTTGGGGCCGAGGAAGCCGAAGACGGAGCCGCGCGGTACGGTCATGCTGAGGCCGTAGACTGCCCGCCTGCGGCCGTAGTCGACGATGAGGTCGTCCACCTGTATCGCCGCACCCTCCTCCGGCGTCGAGGCTCTCTCCAACCCTGGCTCCGTCATCACGCTTCCTCCCCTCTCTCCCGCGGTATGCGCTCGAACTCCGAGTCGAGGCTCTCCCACAGGTCGTCCTCGGTTATGCCGAGCGCCGCCGCGTCGCGCACCAGAGCCCGCAACCGCTCGAAGACCGCCCCGCGCCTCCGCTCCACCGCCACCTCCGCCACGCCCTCGGCCACCACGGTCCCAACGCCCGGCCTGCTCTCGACCAAACCCTTCCTCTGGAGCTCGCCGTACGCCTTGACGATGGTGTTGGGCGCGATCGCTAGTTCCTCCGCGAGCCCCCGCACGGTCGGCAACTTCTCGCCGGGCCCCAACCCGCCAACCTCCACCGCGTGCCGCACCTGGGCCACGAGCTGGACGTAGATCGGAACCCCACTCCGAGCGTCTATGTCGATCCAGACCGCTACCGGGCTCACCCTCCTTTGTGTCATTGTTGTATATTTATGACACAATGATACACAGTGCGATGTTGCGGGTCAAGAGAGTTCCAGATGGGGGTTCCGCGGTTGTGCCGGATCGTCGCCCAGGGGGTGGCGTAGAGACGCCCCGGGGGGGGGGGGGGGGGGATTGGTGGGTGGGGGGGGGGGGGGTGGGGGGGGGGGGGTGGGGTTT
>CAXTDD010000216.1:0-5444 GCA_964242955.1 uncultured Rubrobacteraceae bacterium
CTCGTCGAGCTGGAGGTCCGCGAGCTGCTGTCGGCGCAGGACTACCCGGGCGACGCCCTGGCGGGGGTGGCGGTGTGCGCGGGCAAGGCGCGCGCGGGGGGCCCGGCGGGGGGCGGGGGGGCTGGGGAGGTCGAGGAAGAGGCCGCACGCCGGGAGGAGCACGGCCGCGACGTCGCTACCCGCCAGGAGCCTGGCGCCTTCTTCGCCGGTGTTTTCGAGGTGGTCCACGCTCCGGGCGCCGACCTCTATCGCCAGCGGGATCGCGCCCCGCTCGGAGAATTGATCCGCGTGCAGCCGCAGCCCCAGCCCACGCTCCCGGCAGGCCTCCAGGTACCGCCTTGCCTCCGGTGCCTCGAACGAGCCCCGCTCCAGGAACACGTCGGCCTGACGGACCAGTGGTGCCGCCTCCGGCAATACCTCCCGCACCACGAACTCGACGTACTCCGGCGCCGAGTCGAACTCCGGCGGTACGGTGTGCGCGCCCAGAAAGGTCGGCGAGACGTCGACCGGGCTCCGTTGTGAGGCCCGCGCGATGGCGCGAAGCGACTTGATCTCGGCTTCTGCGTCGAGGCCGTAGCCGGACTTGGCCTCGGCGGTCGTGGTGCCATGCTCCAGCATCCAGCCCAGGTGCCGCCCGATGGCGGCCGTAAGCTCCTCCTCACTCCCGCGCCGGGTGGCCGCAACGGTCGAGAGGATGCCGCCGCCGGAGGCGTGGATCTCCTCGTATGAGGCACCGCCGGACCGCAACTCGAACTCCGCCGCCCGATCCCCGAGGAAGGCCGGGTGGGCGTGGCAATCCACGAGCCCCGGCAACGCGGCCTTCCCGCGCCCGTCTACCGACACACAACCCGGGCCCGGCGGATGCTCCCGCAGCACCTCCGCCGGTGGGCCGACGGCTACTATGCGGTCGCCGGAGATGGCGACGGAGGCGGGGGCGTGGATCTCCAAATCTCCAAGATCGCGCCCGCGCAGCGGACCGTTCCCCTTCGGCGTCACGGCCGACGCGAGGTCGTGGATAAAGAGCGTCGCGTCAGCCACGGTAGCTCCTATCGAAGACCCGCTCCCCGGCCACCCACGTGCCGGACACGACGGCGCTGCCCGCGCCGAAGACCAGCGCAGAGGGCAGCGCCTCCGGCTCGACGTCGGCCAGGACCGGGTGCGTGAGGTCCAACTCCACGAGGTCGGCCGGTGCGCCGGGCTCCAGGGTGCCACGTCCCCAGCCGGCCCGCAGGAGCCACGGCGTCGGCGAGATCTCGCCCGGGCCCACGAGCACGTTCCTGCGCCCAAGCAGTCTGCGCGCGTTCGTCTCTATCTCGCGCAACTCCTCGAACGGGTCCACCCGGACGTGAGAGTCCGACCCGATGGAGAGCGGGATGCCGCGCCTCATGATGCCTTCGACCGGCAGGAACCCGTCCCCGAGGTTGCCTTCGGTCGTGGGACAGGCGCAGACCGACGAGCCGTGTTCCGCGAGGAGATCCAGCTCGCCGTCGTCGGCGTGCGTGGCGTGGACCACGGTCGTGCCCGGGCCGAGAGAACCGGTCTCCGCGAGAAGCTCGACTGGCCTTAAACCGTGCTCTTCCATGCACTCCTCGATCTCCCGCGGCTGTTCGTCCGCGTGGACGTGCAGCACGAGGCCATCGGCACGGGCGTACTCGCCCAATCTTTCCAGCCACTCCCGCGGGACGGCCCGCACGCTGTGGGCGGCCACCCCGACCTCGACGAGCGGGAGATCCCGTGCCCATTCCCGAAGCTCTCGTACCCGTCCCAAGAAGGCCTCGACCCGGCCGTCCTGAAAACGCGCGACGCCCCCGCGGGCGTAGGCGACGGGGAGTAACAGCATCCGGATGCCCGCGTCTCGGGCGCCTTCGATCACGGCTTTCGCGAGCGCGTTGGGGTCATCGTACGGCGCGCCGTCCGGCCTGTGGTGGACGTAGTGAAATTCCGTTACGCTCGTGTACCCGGCCGACAGCATCTCGGCGAAACAGCGGCGACTCGCCTCTCGGATGGAATCGGGGGCCAAGGCTTCCGCCAGCCCGTACATCCGCTCCCGCCAGGTCCAGAAGTCGTCCCGCGGACGGGCCGGGTCCAACCGCTCCACGTGCCCGCGCAGCCCCCGCTGAAAGGCGTGGCTGTGATCGTTCACAAAACCGGGCGCCAACGCCCGCCCGGGCAACCGTTCACCGCCGGAGACCGCGCCGACCTCCATGACCATCCCGCCTTCGATCGTCACGCCAACGCCGTCACGCGACCCCTGCGCATCCACCACGAGATCGGGCATAAGCGTCCGCCTCAAGCGAAACCCCGCTGACACCACAAAGCGGACAAATATCCGTCACGAGCGAAACCTGAAACCTGAAGCCCGATGCCTGAAACCTTACCTGTTCATCGGCATCTGGATTCCCAACCGTCTAGCAGCGGCCCGAGCTACCTCGTAGCCCGCGTCGGCGTGACGGACGACGCCGATGCCGGGGTCGTTGGTGAGGACGCGTTCGAGACGGGCGGCGCCTTCCTGCGTGCCGTCGGCGAGGACCTGGGCTCCCGCGTGGATGGAGCGGCCGATGCCTACGCCGCCGCCGTGGTGGACCGCAACCCAGCTCGCGCCACCGGCCGTGGCGAGGAGGGCATTGAGTATCGGCCAGTCGGCTATGGCGTCCGAGCCGTCCTTCATCGCCTCGGTCTCGCGGTACGGGGAGGCCACGCTGCCGGTGTCCAGGTGGTCGCGGCCGATAACGATGGGGGCGCTGATGGTGCCGCTCGCGACGAGCTCGTTGAAACGGAGGCCCGCCTTGTGGCGTTCGCCGGCGCCGAGCCAGCAGATGCGCGAGGGGAGGCCCTGGAAGTGGACCTTCTCGCGGGCCTCGGAGATCCAGCGCGAAAGGCGTTCGTCGTCGGGGAACAGCTCCAGCATCGCGTCGTCCGTCGCCGCGATGTCCGACGGGTCTCCCGAGAGCGCCGCCCACCGGAACGGTCCCTTGCCCTCGCAGAAGAGCGGCCTGATGTAAGCCGGCACGAAACCCGGATAGCTGTACGCTTTACCGAAACCGCCCAGTTTGGCCTCTCCCCGTAAGGAATTGCCGTAGTCGAAGACCTCGGCGCCGCGCTCCCCGAAGCCGACCATCGCCTCGCAATGGCGGGCCATCGAGTCACGGGACCTTTCGATGTAGCGGTCGGGCTCGCTCTCCCGGAGTTCGGCGGCGTCATCGAGGTCGTGGCCGGCGGGGATGTAGCCGACCAGGGGGTCGTGGGCCGAGGTCTGGTCGGTGACGACGTCGGGGACGAAGCCGCGGTCCAGGAGGGAGGGGAAGATCTCGGCCGCATTGCCGAGGATGCCGATGGAGACGGCCTCACCGTTGCGCTTCGCTTCTTCCGCGCGTCGGATGGCGGCGTCGAGGTCGTCTATGCGTTCGTCGAGGTAGCGGTGTTCGATGCGGCGCTCCAGGCGAAGCTCGTCTATCTCGACGCAGAGCGCCACGCCCCCGTTCATGGTGATGGCGAGGGGTTGGGCGCCGCCCATGCCGCCGAGGCCGGCGGTGAGGGAGATCGTGCCCTTCAGCGTCCCGTCGAAGCGTTTTTCGGCCACGGCGGCGAACGTCTCGTAGGTGCCCTGGAGGATGCCCTGGGTGCCGATGTAGATCCAGGACCCGGCGGTCATCTGGCCGTACATCGTGAGCCCGGCCTTCTCGAGCTCCCGAAAGGTCTCCCAGTCGGCCCACTCGGGCACGAGCAACGAGTTCGCGATAAGCACCCGCGGAGCCCACGAATGCGTCCTGAACACGGCGACCGGCTTGCCCGACTGCACGAGCAGCGTCTCGTCGTCTTCGAGGTTCTGGAGGGTGGAGACGATCGCCCAAAAAGCCTCCCAGTTCCTCGCGGCCTTGCCCGTCCCGCCGTAGACGACGAGGTGTTTGGGGCGCTCGGCGACCTCGGGATCGAGGTTGTTCATCAGCATCCGTAGGGCGGCCTCCTGGTGCCAGCCCTTGCAGGTGAGGTCCGTTCCCCTGGGCGCCCGGATGGTCGGGGCTTCTCCAACGTCCGTCACTGTTGCCTCCTTACGGCTGGTTCTCCGGTGGTCGCTCTTGCGGCGTCCACGGCCTTCCCTGACTCGACCAGTTCCTGCATCGCCTCGAGGTCCGGGGCGAGGAAGCGGTCCCGTTCGGTGAAGGGGACGTGATGCCGGATCTCCTCCAGGGCGGCGCGGGTGGCGGGGGCTGGTTCGAGCGGGGCGCGGAGCTCGATGGCCTGGGCGGCGCAGAGGGAGTTGTGGTCTTCCTGCATGGCCGAGGTTGGGAGGGAGCCCGTGCTCGCCGGGTTCGCCAGGCGGCGGTTCTCTTCGGCGAGGGCGGCCGCGGTGTAGTGGGAGATCATGAACCCCGAGTTCACGCCGGGCTCGGGAGCGAGGAATGCCGGCAACCCCTGGGAACGCGATGGGTCGAGCAGGCGGTCCGTGCGGCGCTCGGAGACGGCGCCGACCTCCGAGGCCGAGATCGCGAGGAAGTCCAGCACCAGCGCGAGCGGCTCGCCGTGAAAGTTGCCGGCGCTCTCGACCCGCCCATCCGGCAACACCACGGGGTTGTCCGTCACGGAACCCAACTCCCGCTCCGCGACCGTCGCGGCGAACGCCGAAGTGTCCCTGGCCGCGCCGCAGACCACGGGGGCGCAGCGCAGGGAGTACGCGTCCTGCACGAGGTGGTCGGAGGCCTGGTGGGACGAGACGATGCCGCTCCCCGAGAGCATCCGGAAGATGTTCCCGGCGCTCTCCACCTGGCCTGGATGGGGCCTCAGGGCGTGCAACTCTTCACTGAAGACCCGGTCCGTGCCGAACGCGGCCTCAACACTCATCGCCGCCGCGAGGTCCGCCGTGTCCAGCAGACGCCCGAAGTCTTCGAGGGCCAGGATGAGCATAGCCAGCATCCCGTCCGTGCCGTTTATGAGGGAGAGACCCTCTTTCTCGCACAGGACGAAGGGTTCGAGGCCGCGCTTCGAGAGCGCCTCCTCCGCCGGGACGGCCTCCCCGTCTTCCAGCGCCCAGCCCTCGCCGCAGAGGCACAATCCTATGTGGGCCAGCGGCGCCAGGTCGCCGCTGGCGCCGAGCGAGCCGTGCTCGGGGACGGCCGGGACCACGCCCGCGTTCAGCATGGCGGCGAGCGCTTCCAGCAGCCCGACCCTGACGCCCGAATAGCCCATAGCCAGGGTCTTAGCCCGGATCGCCATCATCCCCCGAACGACCTCCGGTTCGACGAACGGGCCGACCCCCGCCGCGTGGCTCCGCAGCAGGGATATCTGCAGTTCGCGCCCGGCCTCCGGCGCGATACGGGTGTTCGCCAGCGCCCCGAAACCCGTGTTTACGCCGTAGACGGCCCTCTCTCCGGCCGAGATACCCTCCACGTGCCGCCGCGCCGCCCGCACCCGCCCGAGATCTTCGTCTTCCACCTCTATGCGCGCCC
>CAXTDD010000217.1:0-5422 GCA_964242955.1 uncultured Rubrobacteraceae bacterium
AGGTTGCGGCGCTGCGTCCACCGGCGGGGGAGGTGGCCGTCAGGACGGCCTGGCACCTGACGTTCATCGTGGGGCGGCCAGAGTGGGCGCCGGAGTTCGAGCACATCGAGCTCGGATCACCTGCGGAGGTGGAGGCGCTCGCGGGACCGCCGGAGGGGCACGACCTTGCCGGTGTTTGGGCATGGGAGCACGAAGAGTCCGGAATCGTCCGCGCGCGGGTCTTCCCGGTGCGGTTGGGTGTGGAGGAAGACGAGGCCACCGGAGCGTACGCGGTGCGACTGGCGGATAGACTCGGGAGGCGGATCGAGATCTACCAGGGCGTCGGCTCGTCGATACTCGCCGAGCCGCTGTCCGACGGGAGCGTCGAGATCGGGGGCATCACCGAGCTTGTCGACGTCCGGGACTACCGAGAATCGAGGCCTGATTGCTGCTGACGGTCACATCCGAGCACGCGCCCGCCACGGACCTCGGCTACCTGCTGCACAAGAACCCAGCACGGGTTCAGTCTTTCGACCTGCCCTTCGGCAAGGCACACGTGTTTTATCCGGAGTGTTCGCCGGAACGGTGTACGGCGGCCCTACTGCTTGAGGTAGACCCCGTAGGGTTGGTGCGCGGACGTGGCAGCACGCTGCGGCAGTACGTGAACGACAGGCCTTACGCGGCTTCGTCCTTTTTGAGCGTGGCGATCTCGCGGGTCTTCGGGTCGGCGTTGTCGGGGAGGAGCAAGGATAGGCCGGAGACGGCGGCGTTGGAGCTGCCGTTGCGCGCGAGGCTCGCGGTCGTGCCGTGCCGGGGCGGCGAGGGCTTTCTGCGGCGGCTGTTCGAGCCGCTCGGCTACGAGGTCTCGGCGGAGGCGCATCCGCTGGACGCATCGGTGCCCGAGTGGGGAGAAAGCCCGTATTTTACGGTCGAGATCTCGGGCAGCGTCAGGTTGCGGGAGCTGCTGAACCACCTGTACGTGCTCGTGCCGGTGCTGGATGACGACAAGCACTACTGGGTGGGCGACGACGAGGTCGAGAAGCTCCTGAGGCGCGGCGAAGGCTGGCTCGCGGCCCACCCGGAGAAGGAAGTCATCACCCGGCGCTACCTGAAGCACCAACGGAGCCTGGCCCGCGACGCGCTGGAGCGGCTCGTCGACGAGGACGATCCCGAAGCGCAGGACCGCGAAGAAGAGGCGATGGAGGAAAAGGCACGACTCTCTGAGGTACGCATCGGTGCCGTGCTGGCCGAGCTCCGGGGCGCCCATCGGGTGATCGACCTGGGATGCGGCGAGGGGAGGCTGCTGCGGACGCTCTTCGAGGACAGGAGCTTCGAGGAGATAGTCGGGATGGACGTGTCGCACCGGTCGTTGGAGGTCGCCCACCGCAGGCTGCGCATCGACGAGTTGCCGGACAACCAGAGGGGGAGGATACGGTTGATCCAGGGCTCCCTCACCTACCGCGACGAACGCCTCTCCGGCTTCGACGCCGCCGCGGTCGTGGAGGTCGTAGAGCACCTCGACCCGCCACGCCTTACGGCTTTCGAGCGGGTCGTCTTCGGGTTCGCCCGCCCGCGCACCGTGGTCCTCACCACCCCCAACGCCGAATACAACGCCCTGTTCGGCGGGCTGCCCGCCGGCTCGTTCCGCCACCGGGACCACCGCTTCGAGTGGACGCGCGCCGAGTTCCGCGCCTGGGCCGGGGGCGTCTGCGCCCGTCACGGGTACGCGGTGCGGTTCGTGACCGTCGGACCGGAGGACCCGACCGCCGGCCCACCGACCCAGATGGGAGTGTTCGAGGTTGCCTGAGAACATCTCCATCCCCCGGGTTTGCCTGGTCGTCCTGGTGGGCGCCTCGGGCTCCGGCAAGTCGAGCTTCGCGAGGGAACACTTCAAGCCGACGGAAGTCCTCTCCTCGGACTTCTGCCGCGGGCTCGTCTCCGACGACGAGAACGACCAGGCCGCCACGAAGGACGCCTTCGAGGTGCTCCACTTTATAGCCGCCAGGCGTCTGGCCGCCGGAAGGCTCGTCGTCGTGGACGCCACGAACGTGCAGAGGGAGGCCCGCAAACCGCTCGTGTCCCTCGCCCGCGAGCACGACGTGCTGCCCGTCGCCGTCGTGCTCGACGTGCCGGAGAAGCTCTGCCACGAGCGGAACCGCGCGAGGCCCGACAGGAACTTCGGGCCACACGTCGTCCGCAACCAGAGCCGCCAGCTCCGCCGCTCCCTCAAGGGCCTCAAGCGCGAGGGCTTCAGGCACGTCTCCGTCCTCACCTCGCCAGAGGAGGTCGCGACGGCCGCCGTCGAGCGCCGGAGGCTGTGGACCGACCGCAGGGACGAGGCTGGTCCCTTCGACATCATCGGCGACGTCCACGGCTGCCTCGACGAGCTGGTCGAGCTGTTGGAGAAGCTCGGGTACGATGTCCGGGGACGCGAAGGCAGCCTCGAGGTTGCGCCGCCCGCGGGGCGGCGCGCGATCTTCCTCGGTGACCTCGTGGACCGCGGCCCGAAGACCCCGGATGTCCTGCGCCTGGTGATGAACATGGTCGGGTCCGGCGCCGCGCTCTGCGTCCCGGGCAACCACGACGCCAAGCTCGTCCGCGCCCTCCGTGGCAAGAACGTCCAACTCAAGTACGGCCTGGCCGAGACCCTGGAGCAACTGGAGGAGAAGCCCCAACAGTTCAGGGACGAGGCGCTCTCTTTTCTCGACCGGCTGGTCAGCCACTACGTTCTGGACGGTGGGGATCTCGTAGTGGCCCACGCCGGGGTCAAGGAGAGGTTCCAGGGACGGGCGTCCGGCAGGGTCAGGGAGTTCGCGCTCTTCGGTGAGACGACCGGCGAAACCGACGAGTTCGGCCTGCCGGTCCGCTTCGACTGGGCCTCGGAGTACCGGGGAGAGGCGAGCGTGGTCTACGGCCACACGCCCGTCCCCGGACCCGAGTGGGTAAACCGCACCATCAACATAGACACCGGCTGCGCCTTCGGCGGCGCCCTCACCGCCCTGCGCTACCCCGAGAGGGAGCTCGTCTCCGTCCCCGCCCACCGGACCTACTACGAGCCGGCGAAGCCCTTTCTACCCGAGGATGCTACGGCCACAGCAGAGCGACCCCACGACGACCTGCTCGACATCACGGACGTGATGGGCAAGCGCATCGTGGGCACCCGTCTGCAGCGCAACGTCACCATCAGGGAGGAGAACGCCGCCGCCGCGCTAGAGGTCATGAGCCGGTTCGCCGTGGACCCGCGCTGGCTCGTCTACCTGCCGCCTACCATGTCCCCCTCGGGCACCAGTGATAGGAAGGATCTTCTGGAGCACCCGGCCGACGCCCTCGCCTACTACCGCCGCGAGGGGGTCTCGCGCGTGATCTGCGAAGAGAAACACATGGGCTCGCGCGCGATAGTCGTCGTCTGCCACGACGAGGCCGCCGCCACCCGCCGCTTCGGCACGCAGGACGGCGCCGGCATCGTCTACACCCGCACCGGCAGGCGCTTCTTCGATGACCGCGCGATGGAAGATACCCTGCTCGACCGGATGCGCCGGGCGCTAACCTCGGCGGGCCTCTGGGACGAGTTCGCGACAGACTGGTTTTGCCTGGACTGCGAGATCATGCCGTGGTCCGTCAAGGCCACGGACCTCATCCGTGACCAGTACGCCGCCGTCGGCGCCGCCTCCACGAACTCCCTAACAGAGACGATAAGAACGCTCGAAAAAACGGCGGACCGGGGCCTCGACGTCGCGGGTCTCCTGGAGGATCAGCGCGGACGGCGGCACGCGGCGAACGCCTACGTCGAGGCTTACCGGCGCTACTCGTGGCCCGTCCGTTCGATCGGAGACGTAAAGCTCGCCCCGTTCCACCTGCTCGCCTCCGAGGGCAAGGTCCACCTCGACCGCGACCACGGCTGGCACATGGAGACGTTGACCAGGCTCTGCCGGGAGGACGGCGGCGTGCTGCTCGAAACCGCCCACACGGCGGCCGACACCAACGATCCCGCCGACGAGGAGAGGATCTCCGGCTGGTGGGAGGAACTCACCGGGTCGCCCCGCGGCGGCGAGGGGATAGTCGTCAAGCCTTTCGAGTCCGTGGCGAGGGGCAGGCGGGGCATCGCGCAGCCAGGGGTCAAGTGCAGGGGCCGGGAGTACCTCAGGATCGTCTACGGCCCCGAATACACCGCCCCGGAGAACCTGAGCAGGCTACGGGACCGCAACCTCTCCACGAAGCGCTCGCTCGCCCTGCGCGAGTTCGCCCTCGGCGTCGAAGCCCTGGAGCGGTTCGTCGCCCGGGAGCCACTCTACCGCGTCCACGAATGCGTCTTCGGCGTCCTGGCCCTGGAGAGCGAGCCCGTAGATCCAAGGCTATGAGCAGTTAGCTTTTAGCTTTTAGCTTTTAGCTTTGAGCAGTTAGCTTCTAGCCGATCATTCGGGCGATGGGAGCGACCAGAAGAGGCCCCTATCCGACAGGTGTTCGGTGGCATATCCGTCCGCGGGTTGTGACAGACTGCGGAGGGCCCATGCGTCGGGGGGCCGGGCTACATCGCGCTCTGGAAGGTAAGCCTGGGAAGGCGGCGGAGAAGGCGGGTAGGCTCGACCGGCGGCCCGAAGCCTTGCAGCATCCTCTATTCCCTCGCCTGGGGGACCCGCAGGTCGGGGTGCGGCCTCACCAGGGCGGTGAGCACGGCCACGCCCGCGAAGGTGAAGAAGGCGGCGGCCGGGCTCGTCGTTCCCGCCAGGGCCCCGGCCGCGGGAGAACCGAGCGCCTGTCCCACCGCGATCAGGAGGAATCCGGCCCCCAGCCCGGCGGGCGGTATCTCCTTGAAGACGCCGACCGACCACACCAGGACCACGCCGGTGAGCACGATGTAGCTCGAACCGAAGAGTGCCGCGCTGGCGTAGGCCAGGGGGAGCACGCCGGGGGCCAGGGCGAGCAGCGCCATCGAACCGGCCATCGAAACGAGCCCGCCGCGCAAGACGGCGGCGAGCCCGAAACGCCCCACCAGGTCGCCCGCGGCCCCACCGGCGAGCCCGGAGACCCCGATGACCGTCCAGAAGAGGGTGGATCCCGTCTGGCCGAGGCCCCCCGCCTGCACCACGAGGTCGCGCGAAAAGGTCCAGTACGCGGCGCTGGCGAAGCCCAGGCCGAGGGCGGCCACGAAGAGCGGCGCCGAAAGCGGGCGCGCGCGAGGCCCCACCAGGTAGGAGAACGACAGGCGCGGCCGCCCCGAACCATCGTCCGCCACGGCCTGGCGGGGCATCACGGTGGCGTTCCACGCCAGGGCGGCGAGACCCACGAGCGCGAACGCGGCCCACGCGAGCCTCCACTGCCCGGTCAGGAGCAGCGCCGCCGGTCCGGAGAGCGCTACCCCCACGCCGGTGCCGCTGTTGATGAGGGCGTTGGCCCTGTCCTGCTTCTCCCCGCCGATGGAGATCGCCACGGCCTCCCCCATCGG
>CAXTDD010000218.1:0-5419 GCA_964242955.1 uncultured Rubrobacteraceae bacterium
TCTGGGGCTGGAGCTCGATGCTGGTGCCGAAAGACCGCAGCGCCGCCTCGTGGGTGAAGGTGGCCTCCGGCCCGAGGTAAGCGACCTTCAGGCGCGTCTCCAGGGAGACGGAGGTCGAGATGATCTCGCGGAAGACCGCCTCCAGACCTCGCTTGGGGAAGCTCCCGTCGCCTAGAGCCGTCGCGCGGTCGAGGACCGTCCGTTCTCTCGCCGGCGCGTAGACGGCCAGGCCCTTGCGTTGCTTGTACGCGCCGATCCTGCGTGCCAGGGCGGCCCGCCGGTCGAGCAGGCGCACGATCTCGGCGTCCACGGCGTCTATGCCGGCCCGGATCTCGCCCATCTCCTCCTCTCCCGGCGATCCATTGCCGGTCGAATGGTCCGTCTGCGGTGCCTCGTGCGCGCTCTCGTGTACGGGTTCGGGTGGAGGAATCACGGCGTTCGTGGCCTTTCGTCGTGTGCGGGTTGGGCCTGGAAGAGCGGAGGAGCGCGATCCGGCTTCAGAAGCGGTCGGGCGCCTCCCCGGTAAATCGCCGCGTTGTCGAAAAGGAGCATTGCATGATGCTTCTAAACTACCAGAGGGTCGAGCCCTTTGTCAAAATCCGCCGAGGCCCAGAAGTAGCAGCAAGACGACCACGGCGGCCAGAGCGAAGCGGTAGTACGCGAAGACCCGCAGAGAATTTCCGGCCAGGTAGTTGAGCAGGAACCGGATCGCCAGGTACCCCACCACGCCGGACGTGACGCTGCCGACGACGAACAGCAGCGCGTCGCCCGCGTCTATTCCCGAACCAAACGCCTCTGCCAGGCTCAAGAGTGCCGCGGCCGTCGTTATCGGCACGCTCATAAGGAAGGAGAACCGGGCCGCCTCGTCCCGTCTAAGGCCCAGAAACAGCCCCAGCGTGATCGTGCCCCCCGAGCGCGAGACGCCCGGGAAGAGGGCCACCGTCTGCGCGAGCCCGATCCCGAAGGCTTCCTTGAAGCCCAGTTTGTCCGAAGTGCGATTCTGCCGCCCGACGGTTTCCCCGACGATGAACAAGACGCCCACCAGCACGAGGTTGAAGGCCACGAGCCAGGGAGAGCGCACAGCAGGACCCTCGAAGAAATTCTGGAACAGCAACCCGACCACGCCGGCCGGAATGGTGGCGACAAGGATCAAGTACGCCATCCGCTGGTCCCGCTCCTCAAAATTCGGGCCGCGCAGGGACCGGAGGAAGGCGCCCGCCATCCGAAGAAGGTCCCGCCAGAAAAAAGAGATGACCGCAAGCACCGTGCCCGTGTGTATCGCCGCATCAAACGTCAGCCCAAAGCGGTCTTGATCCATCCCCAAGAAGTATTGCCCGAGCAACAAATGCCCCGAGCTCGACACGGGCAGAAACTCCGTGAGCCCCTGCAACACGCCAAGAAATATCGCCTGCAACAGCTCCAGCACGCCCGGCGCCTTCCGATCTCGTCAACCCAGCGAGCTATAGTAGCACGCTCGCTTCGCGAGCTTGTCAGCACGCTCCGCCCTAGGGGCTCCGCTTTCAGCACGCCTCGGGCCTCACGGCCCTCGCTCTCAGCGCGCTCCGGCTGGCGCCTCGCTTTCAGCTTTCGGCCGTTAGAGACCGGCTCGGCCGCGCACGAGCAACCGCCACCGGCAACATCTTCCCAAACGGCGTAGGACCATACGCCCCGGGCAGCGCCACCCACCAAAAAAAGCTGAAAGCAGCCGTCAGGCTGCGTGCTGAAAGTGGAAGCCGAAGGCTGGAACGTGCTGAAAGCGCAGGCGAAGCCGGAGCGTGCTGAAAGGCGCCAACGGCGCCGTGCTTCCTACCTGCTTAGCTTCGCGAGCGCCGGCGGGTCTTTGAGCGTGATGCGGCCCGAATCTATGTCGATAAGGTCGCGGTTTCGCATCTCGTTGAGGACTTTGGTTACGGACTCGCGGGTGGAGGCGACCATGGCGGCGAGGTCCTGGTGGGTTAGCCGGAGGTCGATGGTCACGACGCCGTCGCGGCGGTCGCCGAACTTCTGGGCGAGGATGGGCAGCAGGTTGGCGAGGCGTACCTCGGTCTCGCGCGGTAGGAGGCACCGGACGAGCTCCTCGTACTGCACCAGGCGCAGTTCCAGCAGCGTCATGATCCTGAACGCCACCCTGGGGTCCTGCCTGACGGCCCGCTCGACGAAGACCTTGGGGACCTTGGTTACCCGGCACTCGGTGACGGCCTCGGCGTACGCGCGCTGCCGGGCCTCCCCGGCGAAGGCCAGGTGCCCGAAGATGTCCCACGGCCTGAGAAGGCGGAGGGTCGCCTCTTTGGTCCCGGAGTAGGGCCTGAACAACTTCATCACGCCGGAGACCAGAATGTAGAGCGCGTCGCCGTACTCGCCCTCGCGGTAGACGGCGTCGCCCGGCTGGTAGGTGCGGTCGGCCGTGGCGATGCCGAGCTCCTGGAGCAGCTTCAAGAGCGCCTGGCACTCCTGCTCTTGCAGCTCCGTGTACTCCGGCGGGGAAGTATCCACGTCCATCTAAAGCCCCCCGCTCGCGTCCGTCACGGCAACCTCTTTCGGCTCCCCCGGCGCACCGGGCCCGACCTGCTACACATTGCTACATTGTACCCCACCGGACGGCCGGGACGGGCGTGGAAGACGCGACGATCGTGATTCGGTTAGAATGGTCGCGTAACGTCACCGAGAGAGGAGACGGGTTGCGCGAGCGGCTCACGTTCGGGATCTTAATTCTGCTGCTGATCTTCCTCTTCGCCTTCACGTTCGCCGTCCTCGGAAAGGGCGAGTACGAACCGGGCGCGGAGCGGCAACCGTCCCCGACGCTCGCCGTGTCTTTGCCGTCGTGATCTAACCCTGCGCCCCCCGCTGTACCGCCACCTCGTAGGACGACATCTTCGGATGCCCTCTTAGCAACCCTTGCGTGCCGCCCCTGGCGTGGGCGCGCGAGAATTCTTCGCTCGCCACCCAGGCATCGAAAGCCTCCCGGTCGCGCCACCGCGTCACGACGAGGACCTCGTCCTCTTCGGCGGACTTCAAGACCTCCATCGATACGAAGCCGGGGAAGTTCTGCACGTGACCCCTGCTGCCGGAGAACCGTTCCACGACCGCGTCGGCGGCGCCCTCGTGCACCGGCAGGCTGTTCATTATGGCTATCATCGCTCTCCCCCGATCACCTGGCGACCACTATGCCACCGCCGCCGACGCGTTTGGCCATCCTGAGGGCCTTCAGGGTCTCGGCCATAAGCTCGGCGGCGTCGGAGCCGTGCGCCGGGTACTCGGCCACGCCGGCGTCTACCTCGAAGCCCTGGGAATCGTCCCGCAGCCGGGTCGAGACCTGCTCGGCGATCCGGTACGCGTCCTCGGCGCCTTTGCCCGGCAGGATGGCGCACATCTCGTCGTCGCCGAAACGGGCGAGGACGGCGTCCTCGGGCGCCGCCTCCCCCAGCGTCCCGGCCAGGCGGCGCAGGATCCCCCGCGCCTGGCTCAGGTTGCCCTCGGCCACGGTCTCGGTGAAGTCCACCACGTCGAAGACGACGACGGAGAACGTCTCGTGGTCCCTGACCGCGGCGGGCAGGAGCAGGCGGTTGAGCTGCTCCCTGTCCGGGAGACCCGTGACCAGGTCGGTCGCCTCCGCACGCCCCAGGGCCAGCTCCATCTCCTTGAGAGCGGTAGCCTCGAAGGCTTCGAGCCCCGTCTCGGTCACCCAGTCGGAGGCCTGCATCAGCTTGACAAAGAACGCGGCGACCTCGCTGTTGGGCAGGCCGGAGAAGTCCACGCCGCCCTCGACGGAGCGCCACACGCACCGCCGCAGCGCGGCGAAGTCTTCTATCACCCCGACCGCGTCGCGCCCCAACTCGTGCTGGTCGGCGGCGATCCGGGCCACGAGGGCGCGGATCCCACCCCCCAGGTTGAAGGTGTCGACGCCCTGCGGGCTCTCCAAAAACCCGGCGAACACGGAGATCAACTCCTCCATCCCCGCGACGATCCGCCCGGAGGCCTCGTCTTCCCCAGATTCCCTGCGTTGCTCTCTCCAACCGGTCAGAATATTGGGCATGTCCTGGCGGATGCGTTCTACTACCTGGGGTGGTGTCTCCATGCCGACCAGTATACCCGCGCCTTCCGGTCCGCGGGGTCGCCGACGCAACCTTTTGAGCCCGGCAAACGTATAGAGGTTTGCGTACAAAAGCGAGGGGTTTAGAAATAGGCGTCACCCGGTAGATTGAGAGTAGTTATTGAAATTGATTTCGGGTGCGGCGCGCGTTTTGCGAGGAGGGCATCTTGAAGCCACAGGCCAAAGGGCGAACAGACGGGCAGAAGCCGGAGAGGGAGACGGAGACGCCGGAGCTTCTCGCCAAGTACCTGGCGCACATCGGGCAGGGGCAACTGCTCTCCCACAAGGAAGAGATAGACCTCTCCAAGAGGGCCAAGGCGGGGGACGCCCGCGCCCGGCAGAGGCTCATCGAGAAGAACCTGCGCCTCGTCGTCTCCGTGGCGAAGAAGTACCGCGGCTACGGGCTGCCCTTCGAGGACCTGATCCAGGAGGGCAACATAGGGCTGATGAAGGCCGTGGAGAAGTTCGACCCGGACCGCGGCTTCAGGTTCTCGACGTACGCGACGTGGTGGATCCGGCAGGCCGTTCAGCGGGCCGTCGCGGACAAGGGCCGCACCATCAGGGTGCCGGTACACATGACGGAGAAGATCCGGAAGGTCAGCCGCGCCATCGCCGAGCTCTCCCTGCACCTGGAGCGCGAGCCCACCCGCGAAGAGGTCGCCAAACACCTGGAGTGGGATATAGACGAGGTCCGCCTCACCATGAGGGCCATGCCGGACGCCACCAGTCTCAACCAGCCCGTCTCGAGCGAGGACACGGCCTCCCAGCTGGGCGACTTTATCGAGGACGAGAAGGTCTCCGACACGCCGGACACGGTGATGCGCGAGATGGAGACGGCCCACCTGAAGGAGGCCATCGACCACCTCCCGGAGAGGGCGCGCTACGTGCTCGTCCGGCGCTACGGGCTGGACGACCGCGAGCCCGCCACGCTGGCCGAACTCGGCGACGAGCTGGACATCTCCCGCGAGCGGGTCCGCCAGCTCCAGCGCGAGGCCGAGCGCATCCTCAAGGCCGGAGAGTACGGCCGCGTCCTCCGCGACGCCGTAGCCTAGAGCGGTTCGCGCAGCGAACCGCGCCGTTAGCTTTCAGCGGTCAGCTATCAGCTTTTGGCCGGGCCCCTCCGGGTCCGGCCTTCTTTGTGTCCGACCCGGGCGGCTCTGTTAGCCTTTGCCGGATGAATGATGGGGAACGTAGGGTCTTGGCGGTGTGCGCCTGCGCGTTCGCGGTCCTCTCGGCGGCGGCCGGAGCGCGGACACTTCAGGGCGCGGACGCCGCGCTCGTGCGCGTGCTGCAGGCGCGTTCTTCCGGGTTCCTGGACACGGCGGGGAG
>CAXTDD010000219.1:0-5397 GCA_964242955.1 uncultured Rubrobacteraceae bacterium
AGCCCGGTCCTCGGACGGTGCGTCGGGTTCTTCGAGGTCGGGTGGTGGCGCATCGAGGAGCGCCGTCTCGCGAGCGTCGACGGCGCCGGAGGCGAGGAGATCCAGGGCCCTATCCGGCTCGACCTGGCGGGCGGAGTGGACGATCCAGGCCCGCGGGAACGCGTCCCCGTTCTCCAGCACCTCGACGTGGTTGCCCTTGTAGACGGTTGGGTGCTCGCGCTTCAAACTTTTCAAGCTCTCCGGGCTGCCCGGACCGATGCCCGCGGGGACGACGACGTGTCGGACGTTGAGGAGGTCGAAGAGCGGGGAGTCGAGTCCCGGGGGGAGCACGTTGGCGCCGTGGTAATTCTGCTTCTCGCCGTTCATGGCGTTCAGGTACTCGACGTAGCTGGCGGGCTGGACCGCGTTGTAGCCCTGAACGCCGTGCAAACCGTCGCGCAAGGTCGCGCGGTTCTCCGCCTGGAGCGCGCGGGTGGCCGGTTTCGTGAAGCCCGTGTTGTAGGCCGCTCCCGGATCGTAGCCCACGTACCGCGACGCGCCTTCGCCGCCCGACTGCAAGAACCGGGTCGCGCCGGTGGGGGCGTAGTACGCTTCGAGGTCCTTCTCGATTATCGTATCTCTTGACCCCGTGTCCTCGCGCCTCTCCAGGGAGGCCGCGCCCGCGCCCAGCAGGTCCACGAACACGGCGACGACCACCACCATCGAGCAGATCGCGCGCAGCGCCACGAGCCGCGCCGGCAACAGCGCGTAGGCCGCCGCGAAGAGCAGGACGACGATGAGGACGAAGAACGCCTCCGGTGCGAGCGAGACGCCGTTCTCCAGCAGGGAAGACGATTGGCCCTCCCAGGGCCCGGCGCCGGCTCTCGAGGTTTTTACGGGCGGGATCAGGGCGCTCCTGGTCACAAGGAAGATCGCCGCGAGAATGGGCAAGACGGCCAGATAGGGAGCCCTGGCGCCCCGTCTTCCGAGTTGCGTGAGGGTCGCGCCGGCCAGCAGGACGGCGCCGAGGTAGAAGACCGACATCGCGCGCTGGGGGAAGTGGTGGTGGATCGGCTCGAAGAGCGGCAGCAGGTAGAGGGCGGAGTGGAGCACGGTAAGCCCCTTGCCCGCGAGGGTGAGCGCGGCCACGCAGAGAACGGCGAAGTACGGTACGGCGAACCGCGCCCCCACGACCAGCGGCGCCGCAAGAGCCAGGGCGAGAACGGCGGCCCCGAGGTAGTTGAGGTCGGACATAACGAGCAGGCTCTCCCAGTTCTCCAGCTTCCACCCGCCCTTAGACTCCGGGTAGCCGCCCGCCAGGTTGGAGAGCGCGTTGTACTCCACCCGCGGCAGCACACCCGCTGCGGCAAGGCCAAACCCGAACAGGAGCACGGCACCCCCGTGCAAGACCAGCCCCGAGAGCCGCTTCAGTGGTCCGCGGGCGTCTTCGGGGGGTGCTACGAGCGTCCGGTACGCGACGTAGCCGCCGAGGGCGAGGAGGGCGTAGTAGGAGCCCTGTCCCAGCCAGGAGGCCAGGATCTGGCTGATCCCCAACCCCGACACGCCCCACCACAGGCCCCGGTCCCGCCAGCGTGTACTCTGAATCGCCAACTCGGCGCCCAGGATCGCGAGCGGCAGCCACACGACCACGCTGGCGTACGCGAAGCAACAGGTGTTCCGCACGTAGAGATACCCGGACATCTCGTACGCCACGGCCGCCAGCAGGGAACCCGCCATGTTCAGCTTTAGCGTCCGTGCGAGCCCGTAAGTGAACAGCCCGGCAAGGAGCGGGTGCAGGAACATGTACGCCTTGGCCGCGGCGGTCAGCGGCAGAAGAGTGAAGAACAGTATGGCCGGCAGGTAGCTCCAGCCCGAGAGGGGATCGGCGGCGAACGGCGCTCCCGAAAACTGGTGCGGGTTCCACCCGGGCACCTCCCCCGACCGCAGGCTCTCGCCCAGGTACGAGTACCAGGGATAGAACTGCGTCGCGCTGTCTATCCCGACGATCGTCCCGCCTCGCAGAAGCTCCCACTGGGAGACAATAGTGAAGCCCAGAAGGAGCAACACGGCGGTAACATCCACGTACCGGCGCCCGCCTGCCGTCCGTCCGTCGTTCGAAGGGTTCCGAAAACGCAAGGCCTTCATCGTGGAGGAAATGTGGCGGTTCAACGGACATCTCTCAAGCGGACGCTTCTCCGTTTCAAATATTGGGAGATCAGGAGGCTTCCGGCTAGCAGGATAGCGGAGGCGAGAAGCGCCCGTGGGTCGAGCCCGAAGGTGGAATCGGCGAGTCCCGTTTGGAGGGATGCTCCGAGCAAGACGAGCGAAAGGGTGCAAGGTAAGGAGCCCAGCGCCGTCGCCAGGGCGAAACGTGCCCAGTCGATGCGGAGAAAACCGGCGAGCAGGCCGACCGGATCGAAGGGTGCGTAGGCGAGGCGCATTAGCAGCACCGACTGGAAGCCGTTCTCCTTCATCCACCCCGCGTAGCGCCCCGCCGAGCCGGACATCGCCTTGGAGAGGTCTGATCCCCGGCCGAGGTATCGTCCCATAAGGTAGGAGATGCTCGCGGCCAGGTTACTGCCCAGGGCCGCGAAGAGCGCGCCTTCGACCGGGCCGAACACGACGCCGGAGGCGATTGTCAGCAGGGTGGGAGGAAAGAGGATTAGGGTGCCAGCCGCGAAGACCGCGACGAAGACGGCGCCGCCCGCCGCGCCGGACGATGCGAGGTCCGCGAGACGCCGCGTGGCCTCCAGCGGCGTGAGCCCGCTGCGCCAGGCATACGACTGGTAAGCGAGGACGATCGTGGCCCAGAGCGCGAGCGCCGCCAGCTTCCGGCCGTGTTGGCGGACGAACGACGGGCGCGTGGATGCGGCGGGGATGGGCCGCGTCTCCAGGCTCACCGGGACTGTTTCTCGCAGACGGCGTACTGGTACGAGGTGTCCTGCCGGTGGCGCACGCTGCTCCAGGGTTGGGAGTTGATGAGGACTTGGAAGCCGAGTGTGTCGAGGACGGCGATCTTGCCCGGCTCACGGTAGCCTCTCGGGTGGTTGCGGAGGGCGTCGAGGCGCGCGATCAGGTGCAGGGCGCCGAGCGGCGCCGCCGCGCGCAACGCCGAACGCGGCTCCGCTATAAAGCAGCGTCCGCCGGGCTTCAGCACGCGGTGAATCTCCGCGAGCACCCCTTCCCGGTCCGCTAGCACGAGGAGGAGCCGCGAGACGACGACGGCGTTCACCGAGCCGTCGGGACGGTCGAGCTCGAGCGCGTCACCCTCCTCGAAGGCGCAGTTGCGCAGGCGATGGACCGCGGCGAGGGAGCGGGCCCGGCGAAGCTGGCGCCCGGAGCGGTCGATGCCGGTAACCCGCAGGTGATCGTAGCGCGCGGCCAGTTGGCGCGCGTAGAAGCCGGGGCCGCAGCCGAGCTCCAGCAGGGAGCTGTCGGCGGGAGGAGACCCCGAGGGCCACAGGGCCGCGGAGATCTTCTCGGTGTCGTCCCGGAACAGGTGGTCGCGGCAGAAGGCGTAGAGCCAGGGGAAGCGCTCGTAGAGGCTCTCGGACGGGTCCCCCGCCGGATGGAACCCTCCGCCCGGCGTCGAGGCCTGGGACATCAGGCGGACCGGACGATTTTGGCGGCGGTCCGGTGGACGATGCGCTTCTCGCGCAGGAGTTTTTCGGCGGCGGCGAAGTAGTCGCGGACGTCGCCCTGGCCCCCGATCCAATCCAGGTACCGTGCGATGCCGTCGGGGAGATCCACGCTCGGTTCGTAGCCGATACGACGGGCGCGCGAGATGTCCGAGGTCAGGTGCCGCATCTCGCCCGGCCTGTACTCGCCGCGCGCGACCGGCTCTATCTGAACGTCGAGGGCTTCGGCGACCAACGCCGCGACCTCGCGGATGGTCGTGGCCCGGCCGCTGCCGACGTTGACGGGCAGGCCGTCGAGCGCGTCGCTCTCGGCCGCGAGCAGGTTGGCGCGGGCCACATCGCCCACGAAGCAGAGGTCGCGGGTCTGTTCGCCGTCCTCGTAGAGTACCGGGGGCTGGCCGTTGAGGAGGCGGGTGGCGAAGATGGCGACGACCCCCGTGTAGGGGTTGAAGACGGACTGGCGCGGGCCGTAGGTGCAGGAGTAGCGGAGTGCGACGGTCGGTATCCCGGTCTGCCGGCCCCAGGAGAGGGTCAGCCGCTCCTGGTCGGACTTGGTGATCGCGTACACCATCTCCCCGCCCATCGGGGCCCGTTCCGGCGTCGGAACCGGGTCCGAAAACTCCCCGCAAACCGGACAGCGGACGGCGTAGTCCCCGGCGGCGAGTTGATCGGTGGGGCGGGCGTCGGGGAAGACGAGGCCGTGGCGCGGGCAGGCCGCAGCACCCTCGCGGTAGACGGCCTGGGAGGAGGCGACGATCACCTTCTCCACCGGCAGGTTCTCGTCGCGGATGGTTTCGAGCAGCCGGGCCGTGCCGAGGCTGTTGACCTCGACATACTTGCCCATCTCCGGCATGTAGCCGCCGTAGGCCGCCTGATGGAAGACGACGCTCACGCCTTCGAGCGCCGAGCTGATAGCTTTCTGGTCGCGGACGTCGGCGTGGAGGAACTCGACCCGTGCCGGTATCCAGGACGGTCTGCCCCTGCGGTGGGTGGTCGGTTCGAGGTTGTCCAGGATGCGGACCCTGTAGCCCTGCTCCAGGAGGTCGTCCGTGAGGTGGGAGCCTATGAGGCCCGCGCCGCCGGTCACGAGGGCCAGCCTTTGCGCGCGCTTCGTCGCTTTCTGATGGTTTATGGTGGCACCTTTCGCGTGGAGTTCGCGTTCCGTCATGGATTTCTCGGCTTTCCGGATGCTTTACGCCTCGACGCGGACGGTCTCGCCGTCCAGCCCCGTGGCGCCCTTGCCCGTGCCGGCCGCCCTGAACTCGGAGATCTGGAGCTCCCCGTTCCCGTCGGTGGCGCGCACGCTCAGGGCGTACTCGCCCGGCTCTTGCGGGGTCCAGTCGAAGCTCCAGAGCGACCAGGCGAGCCGCGAGCCGCGGTAGTCGAGCCTCGCCTCTTGCCAGGTCTCTCTGTCGTCGGTCGAGACCTCGACGCCGTTGATGCCGCGGTCCCCGGCGTAGGCGATGCCGGCGAGCGTGACAGTCTCGCCCGCCGGGAAGGGCCTGGTAAAGTCGGGGGCGTCGAAACGCGAGCGGGTCGGCTGCACGAAGTTGGGGCCCCACCCTTGGGTCTCGTAGAAGCCCTTGGCGTTGTAGTCCACCACTTCGAGGCCCGTCACCCATTTGACGTTCTTCTCGCCGTACAGGCCCGGGACGATGATGCGGACCGGGTAGCCGTGACGCTGTGGGAGCGGCTCCCCGTTCATCTCGTAGGCCACCAGCGTGGTCGGGTCCATCGCCTTCTCGAACGCGAAGGTGTCGGTGTAGCCGTCGGCGCCGCG
>CAXTDD010000220.1:0-5375 GCA_964242955.1 uncultured Rubrobacteraceae bacterium
GTCGGATCTCCGAGCGGCCCCAACCGCCGCCGCTTGACACACAGAGGAGCCTTTTCGGGAGGACAGGATGCGATCGCTCAGCCACAAGAAGAACACTGGCATTACTCCCCCAAGAAAGAGCACGGGCAACCACTCCCATGGGGTTTCGACCGTGTTTACGCCTATGCCAAGGGCGCCGACGCACCAGCAGGCGACGACCACGAGCGTCGCCGGCCACACCAAAGCGTCCGGGCCCGATCTTGCACTTCCATCGGGAGACTGGCCCGCGACGCCGCTCCCAGTGCGCCCCGCATCGTCACGGTCACCCGTGCCATCCGCGCGCTTCGGCGAGAGAGCGGGGCCGTTTTCGGGTATCTTGGGATCTTCTGGCATCGTCGGCCTCAATGATACCGACAACGATCCCTGCCCGTAGTCGCTCACCCAAGGTTGCCAGCATGCTCCATCCTATGGGCTCCGCTCTCGGTGCGTCAGCCCACTACCGGGCTGGACGGTACGGGGAAGCGCCATCCGAGACGTTCCGGGTGACGGGTCCAGACGACTGGTTGGAATGCTGAGGGCGACCGCAGGCAGAGTGCTGAGAGACCCGAAGCGTGCTGAAAGCGGGGCCCGCCAGGGCGTAGCGCACTAACCAGCTAAATCTTCCTCAGGAACCTCGTGACCGAGAGGAAGCTTCCGCCCACGCCTATTGCGACGCCCACCACCACGAGCACCAGCAGGATCGAAGCCGTGTTGACGGCGCCGCCGGCTATGGGGACGAAGGGGAGGGCGTCGCGCGACCAGTCCACGAAGAGGAAGTTTAGCCAGATCACGGTGAGCGCGGCGAGGGCCGCGCCCAGGAGGCCCTGCAGCAGGCCCTCGAAGACGAAGGGGGTGCGGACGAAGCTGTCGGAGGCGCCGACGAGCTTCATTACCTCTATCTCCTTGCGGCGGGCGAAGATCGAGAGTCGGATGGCGTTGGAGATCAGGAGCACGCTCGCGACGAGGAACAGGACGGTGGCCGCGTACAGGCCCCAGATCATGTACGACGTCACGGAGTTAAGCCGCTCGATGGTCTGCTGCGGGTAACTGAGGTTCTCCTCCGCGAACCCCTCGGCCTTGAGCTTGCCCGCCACCGCGCCGGCCTGGTCGGGATCGGTCAACTGTATCTGCAGGGAGGGCGGCAAGACGCCCTGGTCCAGGTTCTCGTAGAGCTCGGGCTGCTCCCTGAAGGTGTCCTTGAAGGCTGAGAGGGCTTCCTCCTCGGAGACACGGTCCACGCTCGACACCTCCTGCCAGCCCCGTGCTTTGTCTTCGAGGGCGGCGACCTCTTCCTCGCCCTCGCCGGGCATAAAGACCTCGACGCTCACGTCCTCGCGCACCGATCCTATGACGCCTTCTACGTGGGAGCTGACGAGCAGGCCAACGCCAAAGACGAGGATGCAGATGAACGTGGTGGTGACGGCGGTGATGCTCATGAGCAGGTTCAGGCGGATGTTCTTGAAGGCCTCGGCTATGAAAAACCCCAGGTTAAACTTCATCGGCGTAGGCCCCCTTCACCTTGTCGCGGACGATGCGGCCCTCATCCAGGGCGACGACCCGCTTGCGCATCACGTCCACCATCTCGCGGTCGTGGGTTGCGACGACGACGGTGGTGCCGGTGCGGTTGATCCTGTGCAAGAGCTGCATGATGCCGACGCTGGTGTTCGGGTCCAGGTTGCCGGTCGGCTCGTCGGCCACCAGTATCGGCGGCTGGGAGACGAACGCCCGCGCGATGGAGACGCGCTGCTGCTCCCCGCCCGAAAGCATCTCGGGGAACTTGTCCATCTTGCCCGAAAGCCCCACGAGGTCCAGAATTTGTGGCACCTTGGTCTGGATGAGGCGCCGCTTCTGGCCCGTCACCTCCATCGCATAAGCGACGTTCTCGGCCGCCGTCTTGTTAGGCAGCAGCTTGAAGTCCTGGAAGACGCACCCGATCTCCCGCCTCAGGCGCGGCACCCGCCGCCGGGGCACCGAGGAGAGCCTCGTGCCGTTGACGAAGATGGCCCCGGCAGAGGGCTCCATCTCCTTCAACATCAGGCGCACCATGGTGGACTTGCCCGAGCCGCTGGCCCCGACGAGGAAGACGAACTCGCCGGGGTCGATCTCCAGGTTGAGCCGCTCTAGCGCGACTGTGTCTTTGCCGTAGACCTTCGTGACGTTGCTGAATCGGATCATTACCTCTCCGGATGTGGCTTACCGCCCGTCGTGCTCACGGGGTCCGGCCCGAGGTTCCCCCTCCAGGATTCCTTCGGCCACGAGGGACCTTAGCAACAAAAGGTGGCAATATCAACCGCCGGCCCCCAGCTCTATGCCCGGCATCTTCCCTGTCAGGACGACCGCCCCCTCGACGGTCCTAGCCCCCGTGACCGTCCCCCCATAGGGCAGGTCCTCGACGGGGTACCGGAAGCCGGTCCCCGCCAGCAACGAATCCGCCAGGTACGCCGGCACGGCCACCCCGGCGGCCTCCACGCTCCGCGGCTCGAAGACGAGGACTCCACCGCTGGCGCCGACGTCTCCCCGCACGGAGACGGGGAACGTCGTTCCGAGCGCCGACGCCTCAGAGTCCACGGTGACGCCGTCGCGGCGCAACCGCACGTCGTTGACGGGCATGCCCGCGTTCTCCTGCGCCAGCCGCAAAACCTCGCCCTCGGAGACCTCCAGCCGGGCGTCGCCCGCGACCGGCTCCGAGGAGATGAGCGTCCCGTTTTGTATGCTGTCCCGCACGTCGACGTCGAACGGGTCGAGGTCGACGGTTACGCTCTCGGCCAGCACGCCGCCGAGGTCCGTCTCCCCCACCACCACCCGGCCGCTGGAGAACTGGCCGGCGAGCATCTCCCATTGGGGATCGCTGTCCAGCGTAACGTCGGGCCGTTCGGCAAGGTTTAGCTGGTTTTGGACGTCGCGGGCCACGAGGTTGCCGAGGACCGTCGGCAGGATCAGGTACGGGACGACCACAAAGACGATGGCGCCGAGCAGGATCAGGAAGACCAGCAGTTTGCGCAAGGGACTCTAGGCGGCGGTCCGGGACTTCAGGAAGGCGTAGATGAACGCCTCCAGCTCGCCGTCGAGCACCCGGTCTACGTTGGCGGTCTCCTCGTTCGTGCGGTGGTCCTTGACCAGCTTGTACGGGTGGAGGACGTAGGAGCGGATCTGGCTCCCCCACTCGTTCTCCGCCTTCTCGCCGCTCTGGGCCGCGATCTCCTGCTGGCGCCTCTCCCGCTGCAACTCGAAGAGCCTGGCTTTGAGGACGCGCATCGCGACCTCCCTGTTCTGGTGCTGGCTGCGCTCGTTCTGGCACTGGGCCACGATGCCCGTTGGCAGGTGCGTGATCCTGACCGCCGAGTCGGTTTTGTTGACGTGCTGCCCGCCGGCCCCGGAGGCCCGGTACGTGTCCACCTTGAGGTCCTTCTCGTCGATGTCGACCTCCACGGCTTCCCCGACCACGGGTGCGACCGCGACGGAGGCGAAGCTGGTGTGCCTCCGACCGCCGGCGTCGAAGGGGCTGATCCTGACGAGCCGGTGGATGCCCCGCTCGGCCGAGAGCAGCCCGAAGGCGTACTCCCCCTTGACGGTGAAGGTGGCGCTCTTTATGCCGGCCTCCTCGCCCTCGGTGTACTCGATGACCTCCAGGCCGAAGCCCCGCCGCTCGGCCCAGCGCCGGTACATCCTCGCCAGCATCTCGGCCCAGTCCTGCGAATCCACCCCGCCGGCCCCGGGGTTTATCGTGAGGATGGCATCTCCCTCGTCGTACTCGCCGGAGAAGAGCCGGGCCACCTCCTGCTCCTCGAGCGAATCCTCCACCCGCCTGAGTTCTTCCTCGACCTCGCCGAGCATGTCATGCTCCCCTTCGAGGTCAGCCATCTCGATAAATTGCCCGGAGTCGGAGAGGCGTTCGCGCAGATCCTGGAGCAACGAGATTCTGCCCTGGAGCCGCGAGAAGCGTCCGGAGATCTCCCGCGCCTCGTCCGGGTCGTTCCAGAAGTCGGGGCGGCTCATGCTCTCGCCGAGTTCCTCGACCTCGCTTCGCAGGCCGTCCACGTCGAAGAACGCCTCCAGCTCCGCGAGACGCCCTTCTAGTTCCTGGGTCTTCTCCCTGAGCTCGGTCAATTATCCCGTCCGGACGTCGGAGGCGTCGGTCGCGCTTATGGGGACGTTCAAGGGCGGGGCGCCGGGCTGGCCGTGGCACTTCTTGTACTTCCTGCCGGAGCCGCAGGGGCACGGGTCGTTGCGCCCGACTTTGGCGCTCGCCTTGCGCGGGCTCTTGGGGCGCTCGTTGGGCTCCTGTTCGCCGCCGCTGTAGGTGTACTGCTCCATCTCCTCTTCGCGCAGCTTGACGTTCTCGACGCGGTAGATGTAGGTGACGTAGTCTTCCTTCAGGCCGCGCTCCATCTCCTGGAAGATCTCGAACCCTTCGCGCTTGTACTCCACGAGCGGGTCGCGCTGGGAGAGCCCGCGCCACCCGATGCCCTCCCGCAAATAGTCCATCTCGTAGAGGTGCTCGCGCCAGCGCGAGTCGACCACCGAGAGCAGCGTCCGGCGCTCCGCCTCCTCGAACGAGGCGACCCCGTCGCCGCGGGCGAGGCCGCGCCTCTCAAGCTCCGCCATCCGCCCGTCCCACTCGACCTTCCGGTCCTCCAGCCGGGCGCGCGCGTCTTCGACGACCAAATCCCGGACCTGCTCGCTCGTGAGCGATTCCACGTCCAAAGACTTCAGGTCCACCGTCGCGGGGTAGAAGCGGTTGATCTCGGCCGAGAGCGAATCGAGGTCCCATTCTTCCGGGTAGACGTCGGCCGAGGCGTACTCGGAGACGACCTGCGTCAGGACGTCTTCGACGTAGTCCATCGTGTCTACGTTCTCGCCCATCAAGATGTCGCGGCGGATGCCGTAGATCACCTCTCGCTGCTTGTTGAGCACGTCGTCGTACTCCAGGATGCGCTTGCGCATCTGGAAGTTGCGGCTCTCGACCTGCTCCTGGGCCCGGCGGACGGAGTTGGAGATCATGCCGGCCTCGATCGGCACGTCCTCCTCAAGGCCGATCCGGTCTATAAGCCCCTGCATCCGCTGTCCCCCGAAGAGCCGCAACAGGTCGTCCTCGAACGAGAGGTAGAACCGCGACTCGCCCGCGTCTCCCTGACGCCCGGACCGGCCCCTGAGCTGGTTGTCTATCCGTCGCGACTCGTGGCGCTCGGTGCCGAGCACGTACAGCCCGCCGAGCTCCTCGACGCCCTCGCCGAGCTTGATGTCCGTCCCCCGGCCGGCCATGTTGGTCGCGATCGTCACCGCGCCCCTCTCGCCGGCCTCAAGGATCGTCTCCGCCTCGCGCTCGTGCTGCTTGGCGTTGAGGACGTTGTGCTTGA
>CAXTDD010000221.1:0-1353 GCA_964242955.1 uncultured Rubrobacteraceae bacterium
ATCAACGAGTACCTCCCCGAGCGCGAGTACGCCGGCATCAGCGAGGGCAAGGCCCCGCGCTTCGAGAACATAAGGCCGCTACAGCGCACCTACGTCTTCGAGCGCGAGGGCATGCCGCCCGCCTCCCAGACGGACGTCGGCTGGGTCCCGCCCGAGGTGCAGAAGAAGCTCAAGGAAGAAGAGAAGGCCCGCAAAGCCGCGGCGAAGGCCGAGGCCGAGAAGTCAGATTCCTCGAACGGCAAGGCGGAGGCCAACGGCGGGACGAAGGCTCCCGAGAACGGGGAGAAGGCCTAGATGGCCGTCGCGCTGCCGGAGGGGACCGTGGAGGAGAGGGTCAGGCGGTATCTGGACGGGTTCGGCGGCCGGCACGGGTTGCTGGAGGCCGAGATCCTGGGCAACGCCGTCAGGATCGTGGCCGCGCCGGGGGACGTTCCGGCCGTACTCGCGACCGCGAAGGAGACGCTCGGGATACTGCACCTGTCGTTCATCACAGTGGTTGACAGGGTCGGGTCTTTCGAGCTTACCTACGAGTTGCTGGACTTGCGCGGGGCGAGGGTGATGGTGAAGACGACCATCGAAGGGGAGGAGCCGGTCATAGGGAGCGTCACCGGGATCTACCCGACGGCCAACTGGCACGAGCGGGAGGCCTACGACATGTTCGGGGTCGCGTTCGCGGGGCATCCGGACCTGAGAAGGCTCTACATGTGGCAGGACCACTTCGACCACCACCCGCTGTTGAAGAGCTTCGAGATCACGACCAGGCGCACCTTCGAAGGACTGAGGTAGAGAGATGCTTAGCGAAGAACGTCGCGCCGAACAGCAGAGCGCGCTGACCGAGCCGGCCGCCGGTCGCCTCGCCGCCCCGGACGTGCGCGACGAGTTCGGCCTCGAAACCATAGACATGAACATGGGCCCGCAGCACCCGGCCATGCACGGCCTCCTGCGGCTCATCCTGGAGCTCGACGGCGAGACCGTCGTCCGGTGCGACCCCGTGATGGGCTACCTGCACCGCTGCCAGGAGAAGATCGCCGAGAACCGCATGTACCCGGCCGTCATCCCCCTGACCGACAGGCTGGACTACTTCGCCAACATGCACAACGAGCACGGCTACGTACTCGCTGTAGAAGATTTGCTCGACGTCGAGGTCCCTCCGCGGGCCGAGTACATTCGGGTCTTGATGTGCGAGCTCATGCGGCTGGCGAGCCACATCCCCTCCATCGGTTTCCTGATGCTGGAGCTCGGGGCGTTCACGCCCATCCTGTACGCGTTCAGGGAGCGGGAGCGGATACAGACGATCTTCGAGGCCGTCACGGGCGCGAGGATGATGTTCCACTACATCAGGATCGGGGGCGT
>CAXTDD010000221.1:1453-5355 GCA_964242955.1 uncultured Rubrobacteraceae bacterium
TCGAGGCCGTCACGGGCGCGAGGATGATGTTCCACTACATCAGGATCGGGGGCGTCAAGGCCGACCTGCCGCCGGACATACCGCAGAAGATCTGGGACTACATCGAGGGGCTGGAGTCCAGGTTCCAAAACGACTTCGTGGACCTGATCCAGGGCAACGAGATCTTTATCTCCCGCACCCGCGGCGTCGGCAAGATGACCCCGGAGAAGGCCGTCGAGATGGGCCTGACGGGCCCGCCGCTGCGTTGTACCGGCGTGGACTTCGACATCCGGCGCGACTACCCGTACAGCATCTACCCCGAACTGGAGTTCGACGTCATCACGGACACCGCCGGCGACGTCGAGGCCTCCTATCGGATTCGCATCGCGGAGTGCCTGCAGAGCATCCGGCTCATCAAGCAGTGCCTGGAGAAGATGCCCGAGGGCGCCGTGATGGGCGAGCTGGGCCGCCGGCTGCGCCCCAAAGAGGGCGACGGTTTCGGGCGGGTTGAGAGCCCGCGCGGGGAGTACGCCGTCCACATCGTATCCGACGGGTCGGACACGCCCTACAGGGTGCATTACCGCGACCCGAGCTTCTGCAACATGCAGTTGTTACAGGAGGTCGTGCCGGGGCATTATTTGCCGGACATCATGCCGATCATGGGCCTCGTCGACCCCGTCTCCGGCGGCTGGGACAAGTAGATGCAGACCCTGCTCAACGTGCTCGAAGCGGAGCCGGTACGGCTCTTCGTCTCCTTCGGCGCGGTGCTTTTCCTGGTCTTGAACCTGGCGGCGGTCCTTACGATGGCCGAAAGGAAAGCTTCGGCTTACATACACCTGCGCTACGGGCCCAACCGCGTGGGGCCGCGCGGCCTTTTGCAACCGGCCGCGGACGTGTTCAAGCTGTTCACGAAAGAGAACGTGTCGCCGGGACGGTCGGACATGTGGGTCTTTCTCGGGGCGCCGATCGCGATGTTCATCCCGGCGGCGCTCGTGTGGCTGGTCGTCCCGTTCTCTCCTGATGCGGTCGTCGCGAACCTCAACGTCGGGATACTGTTCTTCGTCGCCGTTACGTCGATAGGCGCTCTGGGCGTCGTGATGGCCGGCTACGGGAGCCGCTCGACGTTCTCGTTGCTCGGTGCTTTGAGGGGTGCGGCGCAGATGATCTCTTACGAGGTGCCCCTGATCCTGAGCCTCCTCGGCGTCATCATGCTTACCGGGAGCCTCTCTCTCGTCGATGTGGTGAACGCGCAGGGGAGCACGTTCTGGACGTGGTACTTCCTGCCGCAGTTGCCGATGTTCGTGATCTTCTACATCTCCGGCCTCGCCGAGGTGAAGCGTGTCCCGTTCGACCTTCCCGAGGGGGAGAGCGAGATCGTGGGCGGCTTCATGGTCGAGTACTCGGGGATGACGTGGGCGCTGATCCAGGCCGCCGAGTTCGCCTCGATGGGCCTGATGTCGGCCATCAACGTGACGCTTTTCCTCGGCGGCTGGCAGCCGCCGCTGCCGTTCTTGGACCTCGGGCCATTCAACTGGGTGTGGTTCGGGCTCAAGACGGCGCTCATCATGTTTACCTTCCAGTGGATCCGCTGGAGCCTGCCGCGCCTCAGGATGGACCAGCTCATGGATCTCGGCTGGAAGGTGCTCGTCCCGATAACCCTCGTCTGGCTGTTCGTCACGGCCGGCGCGATGCTGATCTTTTAGGAGGACCGAGAGGATGCCGCAGGTAGGACAGGGAATCCTGAAGGGGATGGGCGTGACCATTCGCCACCTCTTCCAGAACAAGATCACGCGCCAGTACCCCGAGTACAAAAGGGATCTGCCGGAGCGCAGCCGCGGGATGCTCACCGTAGACATGGACCGCTGCATAGCGTGCCTGCAGTGCATGCGCATCTGCCCGGACCACTGCATCTCCATCGAGCAGGAGAAGCGCGACGCCGACGGCTCGGGCAAGCCGAAACCCTACGCGGTCGGCTTCGTCATCGACGACTCGCGGTGCATGTACTGCTCCTTGTGCGTCGAGGTCTGCCCGGTCAACTGCATCTACCACACCGAGGAGTTCGAGGCGCAGGCGTACAACCGCCTGGAGCTCGCCCGCCAGTTCGGCGAGCGCCCGGTCGATCCGACGGTCGATCCCAAGCCGGCCGTGAAGAAGGCGCCGAAGGCGGCCAAGAAGGCGCCGCCGAAGAAGGGGGCGGCGGCTTGACCGTAGCGTTCGGGTTTCTGGCGGGGATGGTGCTCGTCTCCGCGCTCGGGGTCGTTATCAGCCGCAACGTCGTTCATTCGGCGTTGTTCATGTCCGGGTCGTTCCTGGGGGTTTCGGGGTTCTTCGTGATGTTGAACGCGCCGGCGCTGGCGGCGTTTCAGGTGCTTATCTACGTCGGGGCCGTTACCGTGGTGATCCTGTTCGGGATCATGTTCACCCAGAAGCCGCAGGCCAGGCGTTACAGGTCCATCATCAACCGCCAGTTCTGGGCGGGCTTATTGGTGGCAGCCGGTGTCGGCGCCTTTCTCTCTTACGTGCTGGTCATAGAAGATTGGGGTTCGGCGGCGCTCGGCAACGGGCCGCGGGAGGTGGCCCAGATCGGACGCCAGCTCCTCGGGGTCGCGCCGGGGTCGGAGATCTTCGCGCTGCTCTTCCAGGTCGTCTCGGTGTTGCTCCTGGTGGCGATCGTTGCGGCCATCGTGGTTAGCCGCCGCAAGGTCGGCGCCGGTATCGACCGCGGGGTGGAGGAGTAGTGCCGCCGCAGGTTCAGGCCGTGCTGGATGCGCTCGTGGCCTCGCCGGCGCTGGAGGCGTACCTCGTCGTCGGGGCGGTCATGTTCGCCATCGGGGCGTGGGGGGCGCTGGTGCGCCGGAACGCCGTGGTGATCTTTATGTGCGTCGAGCTGATGATAAACGGCGTCAACCTGACGCTCGTGGCCTTCGCCGACCACCTGCCGAACGCCGGCGGGCTCGGCGTAAGCTACGCGGTCCTGGTCATCGCCATAGCCGCCGCGGAAATCGCCGTGGGGCTTGCTATAGTGCTGGCCGTGTTCCGGTCCAGGAGGACCGTGAACGTGGACGAAGTCACCTCGATGCGGGGTTAGAAAGGTGACCGGGTAGTGGATACGGCCGGCGAACAGCTAATAATCACCGCCATCCCGGCGCTGCCGGCGCTGGTCTTCCTGGTGCTCGTGCTCTTCGGACGCGTTCTCAAGGAGAACGCCCAGTACGTAGCGATCCTCGGGGTGACGATGTCGCTCGTCTTTGCCGGGTTCGCGCTCGCCAAGGTGTCTGGGATCGCTCCGGGGGTGTTCGGCGAGGCGGGACCGATAGAGTTCTCGAAGCCCTGGATCAACCTGGGCGAGGGCGGCGTCTTCTCGATGGGCGTCTACATCGACGCCCTGGCCGCGGTGATGCTGGTCGTGGTGTGTTTCGTGAGCCTCATGATCCAGCTCTACTCGGGCGCGTTTATGGAGGGCGACCGGCGCTTCTCCTGGTTCTACGCCGTCCTGAACCTGTTCACCGCCTCGATGCTCGGCCTCGTCCTGGCGCCGAACTTTATCCAGCTCTACATTTTCTGGGAGCTGGTCGGCCTGTGCTCGTACCTTTTGGTCGGGCACTGGTTCGAGAAGCCCTCGGCCCGCGACGCGGCGCAGAAGGCGTTTATCGTGACGAGGGTCGGGGACGCGGCGCTGTTTGTCGGGATCATCATCTTCTGGTCCACGACCGGGTCTGTGGGCTTCGAAGACATCTCGCAGGCCGCCCAGGCCGGGTTCGTTGGTGGCTCGCTGTTCACGGCCGCGGTGGTGCTGGTCTTTATAGGCGCCATCGGCAAGAGCGCCCAGTTCCCGCTGCACGTCTGGTTGCCGGACGCGATGGAAGGACCGACGCCGGTCTCGGCCCTGATCCACGCGGCCACGATGGTCGCCGCGGGCGTCT
>CAXTDD010000222.1:0-5352 GCA_964242955.1 uncultured Rubrobacteraceae bacterium
GGAGGGGGCTTCGGTCTTGTTCTCCAGCAACGCCGCCCTGCCTTTCCGGCGAACTTCGGCCCTGTACGAGGTGCCGGCCGGGGGCGGGGAGCCTTCTCTGATTCCCGTGGGACCTGCGGCGAGCGTCTCCCACGGTGAGGACGGCGGCGTGGTGATCGGGAAGAACACCGCGGACATCGCCCGCTGGAAACGGTACCGCGGCGGCACGGCGGGCGAGCTGTGGATAGACGGCGCGGGCGACGGGGATTGGCGGCGCCTGATCGAGCCCGGCGGCAACGTGGCCGTGCCCCTATGGGTCAAAGACCGCATCTTCTTCGTCTCCGACCACGAGGGGACGGGCAACCTCTACTCCTGCACCCCCGCCGGCGAAGACCTCAGCCGCCACACCGACCATCGCGACTACTACGCCCGCCACCCCGCCACGGACGGGCGCAGGATCGTCTACCACGCCGGTGCCGACCTGTACCTCTTCGATCCGGAGGGCGACGAGACCCTCTGCATCGATATCTCACTCCACAGCCCGAGGGCGCAGCGCAAGCGCCGGTTCGTGGAGGCCGCCAAGAACCTGCAAGACTACGGACTGCACCCGAAAGGCCGCTCGATCGCCCTGACGGCGCGCGGCAAGGTCTTCGCGATGGGCGTGTGGGAAGGCGCCGCCACGCAGGTCGGGGACCCCGCGTCCGTCCGCCAAAGGTCGGCCGCCTGGCTCCCCGACGGCCGGCGGCTCGCGGTCGTGGACGACGCCGGCGGCGAGTACGCCATCGGGGTCCATCCCGCACCGCTCGGGGGAGTAGAAGGTAACGGGCCGCCGGTCAGGATCGAGGGTCCCGAGATCGGCCGTCCCCTCTCCCTTACCGCCTCCCTCACCGGAGACCAACTAGCCCTGACGAACCACCGCTACGAGCTCGTCCTGGTGGACGTGGCCGGCCGCTCAGCGCGCGTCCTCGACCGCAGCCGGTACGGCGCCATCCGGGGGGTCGCGTGGTCCCCCGACGGCCGCTGGCTGGCCTACGGTTTCCAGAGGAGCCACAAAACCTCCGTTATAAAGCTGTGCCAGGTAGAGACGGGCGAGACCTTCGAGGCCACGGGGCCGATGTTCTGGGACGAGGCCCCGCACTTCGACCCCGAAGGGAAGTACCTCTACTTCCTCTCCCGCCGCGACTTCGACCCGGTCTACGACAATCTCCACTTCGACCTCGGCTTCCCCAAGGGCGTGAGGCCCTTCCTCCTCACCCTGAACTCGGACGAGCCTTCGCCGTTCGCCCCGCGGGAAGCACAAGACATCGTGGAGAACGAAGAAGGGAACGGGGCGTCCTGGGAGCCGTTGCGGGTGGACGCCGGGGGCATCTCCGGCAGGATCTCCGCCTTCCCGGTGCCCGAGGGACGCTACGAGAAGGTGCGCGGGATAGAGGGCAAGGTCCTCTTCTCGTCCTTCCCGGTCGAGGGGGCGCTGAATCAGGAGTATTTCTCGTTCGGCGAGCCGCCGGCAAAAGGTAAGATCGAGGCCTACGACCTCGAAGAACGCACCCGCGAGACCCTCGTCGAAGGCGTGACGGACTTCGACGTCTCCGGGGACGCGAAGACGCTCGTCTACCAGGCCGGCAACCGCCTGCGCGTCCTCGAAGCCGGGAAGAAGCCGGACAAGCTGGAGGGCAAAGAGGCTGAGAAACCGGGCAGCAAGAGCGGGTGGCTCGACCTGGGACGCGCCAGGGTATCGGTCAACCCACCCGCGGAGTGGCGGCAGATGTTCCGCGAGGCGTGGCGCATGCAGCGCGACAACTTTTGGACCGCCGACATGTCGGGCGTCGACTGGCAGAACGTCTACGAACGCTACCTGCCGCTCCTGGACCGCGTCGCCACGCGCTCGGAGTTCTCAGACCTCATGTGGGAGATGCAGGGCGAGCTCGGCACATCCCACGCCTACGAGTTCGGGGGCGATTACAGGCCGGAGCCCCGGTACCATCAGGGCTTCCTCGGGGCGGACCTGCGCCACGATCCCGCGACGGGAGGGTACGAGATCTCGAACGTCCTCAGGGGCGACGCCTGGGACGAGAAGGCCGGCTCGCCCCTGGCCCGTCCCGGCCTGAACGTCGTCGCCGGCGACCGGATCCTCGCGGTGGGTGGCCGCATGGTGGACCGCGGTACTTCTCCCCAGTCCCTGCTCGTCAACCAGGCGGAGACCGAGGTAAAGCTGACCGTCGCCTCGCGGGACGGCGCCACCCGGACCTTAACCGTGAAGACCCTGCGCGACGAGCGGCCCGTCCGTTACCGCGAGTGGGTCGAGGCCAACCGTCGGCGCGTCCACGAGGCCACGGACGGGCGCATAGGCTACGTGCACGTACCGGACATGGAGCCGCAGGGCTTCGCCGAGTTCCACCGGGGCTTTATCCCCGAGTCCGAGCGGGACGGTCTTGTGGTGGACGTCCGGTTCAACGCCGGCGGTCACGTGTCGCAGATCCTGCTGCGCAAGCTGGCCGGAAGGCGGCTGGGGTACGACATCGAGCGCTGGAGCGAGCCGCGCCCGTTCCCGGAGCTCTCGGTGCCGGGACCGCTCGTGGCGGTCACCAACGAGCTCGCCGGCTCGGACGGGGACATCTTCAGCCACGCCTTCAAGATGCTCGGCCTCGGGCCGCTCGTCGGCAAGCGCACCTGGGGCGGCGTCATCGGCATCGAGATCAACGGCCGGCTGCTGGACGGCACGATCACCACCCAGCCGGAATACTCGTTCTGGTTCGAGGACGTGGGCTTCGGGGTCGAGAACTACGGCACCGATCCGACGATTGAAGTGGACATCACCCCCGCAGACCACGCCGCCGGCCGTGACCCGCAACTCGAGCGCGCCATAGAAGAAGCGCAAAAGCTCATGGACGGGCGACCGACGGACCGGCCGGACTTCGGCGACCGGCCAAGGCTGGCCCCGCCGCCCCTGCCGGAGCGCGCCGGGTAGAACGGGCGGTTTTCGGCCGCCCTACAGCCACGCGCGCATCTGGTCGGCCGTTAGATTTCCGCCGCAGACTATGGTGCCTACAAGCTGGCCACGGAACAAGTCGGGGTGCTCCATGACCGCGGCGACGCCGACCACACCCGAAGGTTCGGCGACCACACCGGCGTGGCGGTGGACCAGTTTTATCGCCTCGAAGATGGCGCCTTCGCTTACCAGCACCGCGTCGTCCACCAGGCCGTCCATGTCCCGAAGCGCCTGCGAGACCGGCACGCGCACGCCTATGCCGTCGGCGACGGTGTCTATGCGGTCGTGGGAGACCAGGCTGCCCGTCCTCCAGGACTCGACCATGGCCGGCGCCCCGGCGGCCTGGACGACCATCATCTTCGTATCCGGACCACGCTCCTTCATGACCCCTGCGACGCCGTTGAACATGGCCCCGTTGCCAAGCGGTACGAGCAGGGCGTCAAGCGGCTCGGGGAACCGCAGCCACTCCAGGCCCATCGTCGCCGCGCCTTCGAGGGTCTCCACGTCGAGGCTGTCCTCGACGAACCGGGCGCCCCGGTCCCGGGCGACGCGGCGGGCCTCTATCTTGGCCTCGTCGAAGTCCGCGCCGTGCAACGTTACACGCGCCCCGAGCGCCCGCATCCGCCCGACCTTGAGCGGGTTTGCGTTCGTGCTCGCGTAGACCATCAGGTCCAGGCCCCGCTCCCGGCAGGAGTACGCCATCGCCTGCCCGAAGTTGCCGGCGCTCGCGCACACCAGGGGGACGCCATCCTCAGCCTCCGAGACCAGGAGGTCCGTGCCGCGGCCCTTGAAACAGCGGATCGGGTTCAGGGTCTCGACCTTGATCGCCATCCGCACGCCCAGCTCATCGCCCAACGGCTCGCACACGAACTGCGGCGTATTCAGGAACGCGGGATCTATGACCTCCATAGCCCGCTCGACGCGCTGAAGCGAGAGCCTGCGCGCGCCCTTCACGCCCCTACCTCCCGGAGATCCGGCCCGCCACCGACGCGAACGCGTTCTTCTCGGCCGCGTCGTCCAGCGGCTCGAGCTCGAAGGAGTCGTCGGCGCGGCGCAGGGCGTTTAGGATGAGCTGGTCTGTTAGCCACGGGTTCTTCGGTAGCAGGGAGCCGTGCAGGTAGGTGCCGTAGGCGTTGAGGCGCCTGGCGCCCTCCGTGCCGTCTTTCCCGTTATTGCCGAAGCCGGCCACGACCCGACCCAAGGGTTCTGTGTCGCCGAGGTAGGTCCGTCCCCCGTGGTTCTCGAAACCGACGACCTCGCGCTCTTCGCCGGTTTCGGGAGCACGCACCCGCACCAGCACGTTCCCGATCAAGCGCGCCTCATCCGGCTCTCTGGGCGCGGTGTGGAGGTCGAAGATGCCGACGCCCGGCAGCTTCTCGCCCTCCGGCGTCTCGTATGAATGCCCCATGAGCTGGTACCCGCCGCACACCCCGAGCACCACGCCCCCGTCCTCGACCACGGCCCGCAGGTCCGCGCCCTTGGACCCCGAGAGGTCGTCGGCCAGGAGCGCCTGCTCCCGGTCCTGCCCCCCGCCGAAGAGAAAGACGTCGCAACCCGTAGGCCTGACCCGCTCCCCAAGCCCCACGTCGACGACATCGACCGGAATGCCCCGCCACTCGCACCGCTTCTTGATGGAGATGACGTTCCCCCGGTCCCCGTAGAGGTTCATCATGTCGGCGTACAGGTGGTGGATGGTGAGCATTGGCCTCCCTCCGGTCGGTGTTGTCTGCTGTTAGCCTTTAGCTGTTAGCCTTTAGCCAGTCGTCTCGGGTCGTTGGGTTGTCCTTTCTTCGTCGCTTTTCGGGTGGGCCACCAGGTGGCGATTCTCGCGAATGCATGGCTCCAGCCGCGGATAAGCTAACAGCTAAATGCTAACGGCTAACAGCTCACTCGTCCTCCCAGAACGGGTGCGTGTAACCCATGTCGCTCAAAGCTTTCCGAATCTCCAGCATCGCCGTGTAGGTGGGTAGTACGTAGAGGGTCTCGCCCGGTGGGGTCGCTGCCAGGGCGGTTTCGATGGCGTGTTTGCGGTCGGAGATAACTTTGCCTACCGGGATCTCGGCGTATTTCAGACGAACGGCCATGTCGCCGGCGCGGATGCCGCTGACGGTGAAGGGGGCGGCGTCCGTCTTGCCGGCGGCGCGGGCTTCGGCGAGCATCTCGAAGTCCACGTCCCACAGCCACGAGACGTCGCGGCCGTCGGCGTGGTTGTCGTTTATGGCTATGAGGACGTCTCTTGCGTCGGCGCCGGTAACGAAGGTGCGCAGGATCTCGTTGAACCCCACGGGGTTCTTGATGAGCAGCAGGAACGCCTCCCTGTCGCCGGCCTCGATCCTCTCCACCCGCCCGAAGGCCCCGCCGAACACCCCGATGCCCCGGACGAC
>CAXTDD010000223.1:0-5352 GCA_964242955.1 uncultured Rubrobacteraceae bacterium
ATCCCGGCCAGGCCCGCGCGACCGCGCGCGCCTGCCGTTCTGGGACGTCGATTCACTCTCCTGGCGGGTCCAGGACCCGTAAGGTCTGCTTCTCACGAGGCGATATGATACCCGAAAGCCCTTGGCTGTTAGCCATTAGCCTTAAGCTTTTGGCTAGAATTTCTCGTACGAGACCGCTTCCGCCTACGCAGCCGGGCGAAGGGGCGCAACTCTCGCGCTGGGAAGTCCGTGCGATAGAGAACCTAAAGGCTAAGAGCGAAGGCCGGAGGCCGAGTGGGCTAAAGGCTAACAGCTATCTCTGGCGGCGGGGGTCGAGGGCGTCGCGCAGGCCGTCGCCCACGAAGTTCACGGCGAGCACCGAGAGGGCGATGGCGATGCCTGGAAAGATGATCGCGTGCTGGCCTTCGGTGAAGACCCCGAAGCCCGAGCGGAAGGCGTCGGTGAGCATCGCGCCCCACTCCGGCGAGGGCGGACGGGCCCCAAGGCCCAGGAAAGAGAGCGCGGCGACGTCCAGGACCGCGGTCGCCAGGGCGAGGGTGGCCTGCACGATCAGCGGCGCCATGCTGTTCGGGAGGATGGCCGAGGATACTATCCTGTAGTTCGAGGCGCCGACGGCCCGCTCAGCCTCCACGTAGTCACGTTCGCGCACGCTTATCACGGCCGAGCGGACCACGCGGGCCATCTGGGGCAGAAGTATGATGCCGACCGCGAGCAGGGCGTTGGTCAACCCCTGGCCGAGGATGCTGACGATGACTATCGCCAGCAGGATGCTCGGGAAGGCCAGCAGCACGTCCATCAGGCGCATCAAGACCGCGTCTGTCCAGCCGCCAGCGTAGCCGGCGACCAGGCCGACGATGGTCCCGCCCACCGTCGCGAACGCGACCGCGGCCAAGCCCGCCGTGAGCGAGACCCTCGCGCCGTAGATGATGCGCGAGAGGATGTCCCGCCCCAACTCGTCCTGGCCCAACAGGTGCTGGGCGCTCGGCCCCGCGAACCGCTCGCCGAGGCTCTGGTCTCTTATCGGATCGTAGGGGGCGAGCAAGGGCGCGAAGATAGCCATCAGGGCGAAGAGCACGATCACGACGAGCCCGAACAGGGCCAGGCGGTTGCTCACAAAGGTTCGGCGGACGTCCGACCAGCGGCTCCGCGTCCGGACGGTCTCGGGGGTCGCGATATTCTGTCCTCCTACGGGACCCTCGCCTGAGCCCTGGGGCAGCCTGGCCTCCGCCACCCTAGTACCTCACCCGCGGGTCAAGGATCGCGTAGAGCACGTCCACAAGCAGGTTCACCAGCACGAACAACGTCGCCCCGTAGAGGACGATGCCCTGGATCATGGCGTAGTCGCGACGGTTGACGGACTCGATCGCGGTCTGGCCGACGCCGGGCCAGCCGAAGATGGTCTCCGTGAGGATAGCCCCGCCCATCAAGAGCCCGAACTGCAAGCCTATGACCGTGATCGTGGGCAGCATGGCGTTCCTCAGGGCGTGGCGGAAGACGACCCGCCACGGCACGACTCCCTTGGCGCGGGCGGTGCGAACGTAATCCTCGTTCATTACCTCCAACATGCTGCTCCTCGTCATACGCGTGATGACCGCCATCGGGATCGTGCCGAGCGCGACGGCAGGCAGGATCAAGTGCCTCAGCACGTCCCAGAACGCGGGAATGTTGAACGTCATAGCGGTGTCCAGCAGGTAGAGTCCGGTGTAGCTCGTAAACGACACGTCGCCCCCGACCCTGCCCGGGAACGGCAACCAGTCCAGTTGCACCGTGAAGACCACGACCAGCACCAGCGCGAGCCAGAAGACCGGCATCGAGACGCCCGTGAGGGCCACCACCGAGGTGATCTTGTCCAGTAGCGAGTACTGCCTAACCGCCGCTATCACGCCGATGGGCACCCCGACCACGATGGCGAAGAGTAGCGCCGCGAGCGTCAATTCCAGCGTCGCAGGGAAGCGCTCCAGCAGCACGGTCGTCACGGGCTGCCCGAACGCCAGGGAATCGCCGAGGTCGCCCGTCAACGCATCCCTGATAAACAGCAGGTACTGGATGGGCAGCGGCTCGTTGAGCCCGAGCCGCTCCCGCACCTCGGCGACCTGACCCGGCGTCGCCGCCTGCCCCAGCAGTATCTGCGCCGGGTCGCCCGGTATCGCCCGCACCATGACGAACACGACGACGGACACCCCGAGGAGCACCGGGATGAGCTGCAGGATCCTGCGTCCGATGAAAGTCGTCAGGTCTTACGAACCTCTGCTATTGGCGAGAGAGGGCGAATATCTACGCGCCCCCGCCGGTGAACTCCACGGAGGTGAACTCCTCGTTGCCCACCGGGTTGGGCGTGACGCCCTGGACGTCGCCCTGGTATCCCAACGGCACGTCGGCATACTCGATCACGACCCACGGGGCGGCGTTGTAGATAATTTCCTGCGCCTGCTCGTAGAGCGTGCGGCGCTCGTTCTCATCCACGGTGGTCGCGCCCTGCCGCAGCAGGTCGTCGAGCTCGGGGTTCTTGTAGTAGGCGATGTTCTGGGCGTCCTCCTCCGTGGCGCTGGCACTGGAGAGCAGCACGTTGAGGAAGTTGTCCGGGTCGCCGTTGTCGCCGGACCAGCCGAGCATCGCCGCGTCGTGGGCGCCCGTGCCGGTCTCCTCCAGGTACGTCCCCCACTCGCGGGTGACGAGCTTGGCATTGATGCCCACCTCTTCGAGGTCGCGCTGCATCGCCTGGGCCACGCCGCGTCCGTCGGGCATGTACGGGCGCGGTATGGGCATGTACCACAGCTCCATGTCGAAGCCGTCGCCGAGGCCGGCCTCCTCGAGCAGGCGTCGCGACTCGTCGGGATTGTACTCGTAAGGTTCGGTCGCCTCTCGAAAATAGGGCACGGTCGGCGGCATCGCGTTGGTGGCCACCTGCCCGGTATCCCCGAAGAACGACTCCACGATCTCGCGCGTGTTGATGGCGTGCGTCATCGCCCGCCGCACCCGCGCGTCGTTGAAGGGCTCCTTCTGGCAGTTCATAGCCAGGTAGGCGATGTTGAGCGGCGGCCTGCTGAGGACCTTGAGATCCTCGTTCTGCTCGACCGTCGGCACGTCGTCCGGTGTCAGGCCGTCGGCTCCGGAGAGCTCGCCGCCGCTGAGGGCCGCCACGCGCGCCGTGTTGTCCGGGATGGAGCGGATGACGATGTTCTGCACGTTGGGCCCGCCGCCACCCTCTTCCGCAGAAAGATCCTTGCCCCAGAAACTGTCGTTGGCGGTGAGACGGACCTCGGAGCCTCGCCTCCAGGACTCGAACCGGAACGGCCCGCTACCGATCGGGTTCTCCCAGAACCCCTCGACGTCGTCCTGTATGGCCTTGGGCGAGGCGATGGCGAAGGGACTCATCGCCACGTTGCGCAAAAACGGAGCGAGCGACTCGCGCAACGTAAAACGAACGGTCGTGGCGTCCACCGCCTCGACGTTCTCTATGAAAGAGTCGTCGTCGAAGCCGCCGAACATGACTCCATAGTAGGCGAAGTTTTGTCCCTGGTTCCCTCCGCCCGTGTGGTACTCGTTCTTCGTGTCCCTCCAGCGGTCGTAGTTGAACTTGATCGCCTCGGCGTCGAGCGTCTCGCCGTCGTGGAACTTGACGCCTTCGCGCAGGTTGAAGGTGTACATCAGCCCGCCGTCCTCCGGCTCCGGTATTTCCGTGGCCAATGACGGGATCGGGTCCGTAGTGCCAGGCTCGAAGCTCAACAAGGTGTCCATAACCTGACGGGTGACCACAAACGACTCGCCGTCGGTGGCGTTGATCGGGTCCAGCGAAACCGAGTCCGCACCACGCCCGTAGGTAAAGGTGCCGCTGCCGCCGCCGCTGCCGCTACCACCGCCGCCTACCTGCTCCCCGCCACCGCAACCGGCGACGCCCAGCAGCGTGGCACACGCCAGACCGGCGCCGCCCAGCTTCAAGAAGTCGCGGCGGTTCATGGGTCCGATACCTCTGATTCTTGGCAAGATCTTCCCCTTCCAGAAAAGCTCTTCTAACCCGATCTACGCGGCATTCCTCTCTACGGATGCGCGGTTATGCGTAACTTAGCACCCATTTAACACCGGCGCTACCCGGCCCAACGGCCGAAAACTCGCCGCCCGCTGCTCCGTTCCGGCCCCCTGTACGAACGTCGTGATCTCCGGCCGGCAGCACGGGCGGCCCGGGCAACCCGTCGAGCACGGCTGCGCCAAACACCATCTACCAAAAAGCTGCAAGCGGCCGTCAGGCCGCGTGCTGAGAGCCCTCGAAGAGGGCGTGTGAGAGGCGCGAAGCGCCGTGCTGAGAGCGTAGCCCGTTAGGGCGGAGCGGACTCTAAAACAACGAACCCTCCGCAGGCTCGCCGCGGCGCAGGCGGTTTGCGGCGTCGTGGGCCTGGCGGGTGGTCTCGGGAAGACGGTACTTCGGGGAGCAGGCGAGTACCAGCTCGACGGAACTGTCTAGGTCTATGCTGTTGCCGACGGAGACGTAGACGGGCGAGACCTTGCTCCGGGTCCTTACCACCTTGCCGATGACCTCGCCCCGGTGGACGAGGTCGGTGGCGCTGCCTTTCTCCTGTCCGGGCTCTTTGTAGTTTCCGACCAGGCGGGTCTTGGCGCATCCGACCGAGGGCACGTCGAGGAAGAGGCCGAGGTGGGAGGCCAGACCCATCCGGCGCGGGTGGGCCAGGCCCTGGGCGTCGAAGATCACGGCGTCCACCGGCGTCTGGATCTTCTCCAGGGCGCCCGCCACGGCCGGTATCTCCCTGAAGGCGAGCAGCCCCGGCACGTAAGGGAACGAGAGCTCCGTCTCGAAGCCCTGGACCTCCACGGGCGAGAGGCCGGGGAAGTCGAGCACAACCACCGTGGCATAGCCCTTGTCGCCCTCCGTGGAGACGTCGGCCCCGGCGACGTAATTTACTCCGGTGAGATCCAGCGTCGGCGAGGCGACGACCCTGGGCGCGAGCTCATCTTGCAGCCGGCGCGCTTCCCCCGGCGAAAGGGCCCGTTCGTGCAGTCCTTCTACCTTCATACCCGCAAGCCTACCCGCCACGCGATCCGGCATAACAGAAACGGTCGAAAAAGAGAATGGACATAAAAAATAACCGTCCCGACCGATGGGATCTGGAGGGGGGAATGGTCCCATCGGCCTGGGCTCGGTTTAATCTGAATCTTACCCTTAGGCTGTTACGATGCTCTTGCCGGAAGGTTACGGAGTCGTTACGCACCGGAAACACTTTGGTTACAACCTTGGCTATGAAGGCCGGTGATCTCACGATACCCTATACCTGCACCTCCGGTTGAGTGTGCTTTTTTTGGTCGGATCAGGCGACAGAGACCTCTACGGTGTGGTAGCCC
>CAXTDD010000224.1:0-5342 GCA_964242955.1 uncultured Rubrobacteraceae bacterium
ACTTTGAGGGACGGCACGCAGCGCGAGGGCGTGAGCCTGACGACGGAGGACAAGATCCGGATAGCCAGGGAGCTCGACTCCTTGGGCCTCCACTACATCGAGGCCGGCTTCCCCGCCTCCAACCCCAAAGACCTGGAGTTCTTCGAGAACTTCGACGCCTCAGAGCTAGAGAACGCGAAGCTCGTGGCCTTCACCCGGGCGCGCCGCCCGAACGGGAGGGCGGAGGACGACCCGGCCGTAACGCTGCTGCCCTCCCTCCAGGCCCCCGTCGCCTGCATCGTCGCCAAGAGCTGGAAACTGCACGTCGAGAAGGTCCTGAGGACCACGCCGGAGGAGAACGTCGCGTCCGTAAAGGACACGGTTTCGTTCCTGGCCCGCGCCGGCAAGGAGGTCATCTTCGACGCCGAGCATTACTTCGACGGCTTCAGGGACGACCCCGACCACGCGCTCGCGGTCCTGCGGGCCGCGGCGGAGGCGGGCGCCGCGACGCTCGTCCTCTGCGACACCAACGGCGGCACCCTCCCGACGGAACTGAAAGCCGTGGTCGCGCGGACGGTGCGGGAGTTCCCCGACGTCGAGGTCGGCATCCACACCCACAACGACGCCGGGTGCGGGGTCGCGAACGCGTTGGCGGCCGTGGAGGCCGGGGCGACCCACGTGCAGGGAACCGTAAACGGCGTCGGGGAGCGGACCGGCAACTGCGACCTCGTCACGACCATCATCAACCTGCAGCTAAAGATGGGCCTCAAGGTCGTGGAAGAGGACCAGCTCCAGAAGCTCACCGGGGCGTCCAACTACGTCTCCGAGCTCATGAACCTGACGCCGGACACGCACAGACCCTACGTGGGGAGGAGCGCCTTCGCGCACAAGGGCGGGCTTCATGTGGACGGCATAAGCAAGGACCCGTCCACCTACGAGCACGTGGCGCCCGAATCGGTCGGCAACGTGCGCCGGACGCCGGTCGGGGAGCTCTCCGGGAAGAACTCCGTAAAGGCCAAGGCCGAGGAGCTCGGCATCGATGCGGGTGATGCGACGGAGATACTCGGCGCCATAAAGCGGCGCGAGTACGAGGGCTACCACTACGAGGCCGCCGACGCCTCGCTCGCGCTCCTCATCGGGCGGACCACCGGGCAGGACACCCCGCTCTTCGAGCTGGAGACGTTCAGGATCATAAGCGAAAAGCGCGCCGACGGCCTCACGACCACCGAGGCGACCATAAAGCTCTTCGTGAAGGGACGGCGGGTCATCTCCACGGCGGAGGGCAACGGTCCCGTCAACGCCCTGGACAAGGCGCTCAGAGAGGCCATAGGTCCCCATTACCCGGAGCTGCGGGAGATCCACCTCTCCAACTACAAGGTCCGCATCCTCGACGAGCACCGCGCCACGGCGGCCACCACCCGCGTCCTCATAGACTCCACGGATGGCAAGCGCGTCTGGGGGGCGGTGGGGGTCGGGGAGAGCATCATCGAGGCGAGCTGGCAGGCCCTCGTGGACGGCCTCGAGTACGGGGTGAACGGAAAGGGCTAGGCTGTTGCTTTGCGAAACGAGCGGGCGGCCCACCAGAGGGCGATGAGGGCGAGCACAGCCGTTGTGCCGAAGCCGAGCAGAACAGGTGTATCTCCGAGTGAGCCGTCGAAGAGGGAGCGGGCGGCGTCCACGGCGTAGGCGAACGGGTTGACGGAGGCCACGGCCCGGATCCAGTCCGGCGCCAGCGTGAGCGGCAGGAGGATGCCCGAGAGCAGCAAGATCGGCAGCAGGAAGAAGTTGAGCGCGGGGGCAAAGGCGTTTTCGTCCTTGAGCAAGAGCGCCAGTGCGTAGGAGCAAGACGCGGCGAGAAGACCAAGCAGGGCCATCAAGACTAGCGAGATCAGGACCCCGGTGGGATCCGCCCGCAACCCGAAGGCCCACGCGACGGCGAGCAGCAACGCGGCCTGCACCATGAAGTTCACCACGTCCCGAAACGCCAGCCCGAGCAGCAGGGCGAGCCGGCTGACGGGCGTAACGCGCAACCGTTCCACCACGCCGGCCCTGAGCGCGGCTATGAGGCCGAAGCCTACGAACGCGGTGCCGAAGAGGGCCTGCATGACGAGCAGCCCCGGCACGAAGACCGCGAGCGCATCCCCACCGGGAAAACCCGGAGCCTGGGCCATGCCGTCGAGCAATGGCGCGAAGAGGAGCAGGTAGCAGATCGGCTGGAAGATCCCGAACAGTACCCAGACCGGGTTGCGCAGCGTGGTACGCATGTTGTGGGAGAAGAGCAGCCAGGTGTCGCGCAGCAGCTTCATGTCTCTTGTTTCCTCCTTTTCGCGCGTCAGGTCGTCAGGGCTTCGGCCGGCACGGGACTCTGGCCGGTCTCCCTGAGCGAGCGCCCGGTCTTTTTCAGGAACACGTCGTCGAGGGTGGGCCTGGAGAGCGAGAGCGTCAGCACCCCGAGGCCGGCCCCGTCGAGGAGGCGCAGCACCACGGGCAGCGCCTCCTCCCCGCGCTCCACGTACAACCTCATCCCGCCCCCGGTGAGGTGTGCCTCTCGCACGAAGCCGCGGTCGCGCAGAAGCTCCCCGGCCTTCTCGGGGTTGCCGTCCCCATCCCCGAACCTTAGATCGATCACGTCGCCAGATACTTCGCGCTTCAGCTTCTCAGGCGTGCCCTCGGCCACTATCTTGCCGTTGTCCATGATCGCGATCCGGTCGCACAGAGAATCTGCTTCGTCCATGTAGTGCGTCGTGACGAACACGGTCATCCCTTCTTCCCGCAGGCGTCCCACCTCGTCCCACAGCCGCGCCCGGCTCTGTGGGTCGAGGCCGGTTGTTGGTTCGTCGAGGAAGAGCAGCGCAGGCCGATGCACCATCCCGAGCGCGAGATCGAACCTGCGCCGCTGGCCTCCGGAGTACGTCTTCACGAGTCGGTCGGCGAAAGACGAGAGCTCCAAGGCCCCGGCGAGCGCACCAGCCCGCTGCCTGGCCTCCCCCTTGTTCATGCCGTACAGCCGCGCCTGCAAGACGAGGTTCTCCGATCCGGTGGAACCGTCTTCCGCACCGCCGGCCTGACTCACGTAGCCGATACGCTCGCGCACGCGGGCCGGCTCGCCAAGCAGGTCGTGGCCCGTCACCGTCGCCCGGCCGCCGCTCGGCTCCAAGAGCGTCGCAAGCATCCGCAGCGTGGTCGTCTTGCCAGCACCATTCGGGCCCAAAAAGCCGAAGATCTCTCCCGACTCCACCCGCAGGTCCACACCCCTGACCGCCTCGATGACACCCCCGCGAACCTCGAAGTGTTTGGCCAGGCCCGCGGTCTCTATCACCGTCATCGTCTACCCTTTCCTTTTAATCCTATTTGTATTCAAATTTGAATATAGCAGCACGATAACGGGTTCGGGATGGCGTGTCAAGGGTGGCGTTCTTGGGTGATCTCTAGGGCAGGTCTCCGCGGTTCGCTTTCTCGGCGGCTTCTTCCGCCCAGCGGGCTTCGACCTCGAGGTGCGAGGCGACGAGGCGGTAGATGTCGGCGACGTGACGGGGCGCGTTCTTCTCGTGGGGGGGCAGCTTGCCGGCGAAGTGCGTGACGGTTTCGGCGTTGGCGCGCGAGATGGCGGCGTGGTGGCGTAGGGCTGTCACCAGCTCGTCGCGGGGGAGGGCGTCCATGAAGGTCAGCGCGACGTGGAAGGGGTCGACGGCGGGCTTGGGATTCCACCAGTGCTCGCGCAGGAGGCGCTGGAACTCCTGTTCCCCGCGCTCGGTGACGGCGTAGGTGGTCTTGGCCGATCGTCTGCCGGAGTCCTGGTCCGTCTCGACCACCTCCACCAATCCCTCCCCCGTCATCTTCGAGAGGGCGTGGTAGATCGAACCGTAGGCCACGTTCGCCCAGCCCTCGGCCCCCCACGCCTCCAACTCCCTGCGGATGTCGTAGCCGTGCGTGGGCTGCTTCGTCCGCAATACGCCCAGGATCAATAACCGCGACGAGGACATGCTCCACTCCTGTACTCAAACTTGTATATCTCGGCCCGATTGTAGTACGCGACAATCTCCTGTTCGAGGACGATTGGGTGGGGAGGCTGCCTGACCGGGCGAGCTTTTCCCGAGGGGCGACCAGCGGGGCGCGTGTCAGGCGCGTCGCACCACGGCCACCACGAGACCGAGACCCAGAAGCAGCGCGCCGAGCGAAGCCGGCAGCAGGGCCGAGGGGCCGCCGGTGTCAGGCACCTCCGATTCTTTCCCGGATCTGCAGGCCCGCGACGCCTCCGAGGCCCCTTCTGCCGCCAGGTTTCCGGCCGCGGCCTCCTCGCCCAGCACCTGCTCCAGCCGGTTCGGGAAGTCGGTGAACATGCCGTCCACCCCGAGGTCCACCAGGTCTCGCATGTCGGGCTTCTCTTCGAGGGTGTAAGGGTGTACCGCCAGGCACCGGGCGTGGGACGCCTCGACAAGACCGCGGTCCGCGTCGTCCATCGAGGGGCCGATCCCAACCGCGTAATCTCCGGCGGATTCCAGGTCCGCATGTATGGTCTCGGACGTCTCCTCGTCCGAGTAGAGTTGGACCAGCGGCAGCGAGGATTCCTGGGCGTGGATCTCCTCCAGGCTGGCGGGGACGAAGGATTGGACGAGGACCCGCCAGCTCTCCGCCGCGGGCTCGCGCAGGCCGTACTCGTCCATCAGGCGCAGCAACTCTTCCTCCATGCCGGAGCTCTCGTCTACGCCGGGGTTGCCGGGTGGGGCGTCGGAGCTGCGGGTCTCGACGTAGTAGTTGGTCTGGGTGCCGTAGCGCCGGAACACCTCCTCGAGCGTCGGGATCTCGAGCCCCTCGTATTCGTCGCGCGCCAGCTCGGGGTAGCGTTCGTTGAAGAAGCTACCCACGTCGCAGGTCTTGATCTGGTCCAGCGTCTTCTCGCTGACGGGCCCCGTGCAGTTCTCGGCAGGACCGCGGGTGGTGCGGTCGAGATCCTCGTCGTGTATGACGACCAGTACGCCGTCGCTGGTCATCCTGAGATCCTGCTCGATAAAGTCGGCCCCGGCCTCGAGCGCCAGATCGTAGGACGCGATCGTGTGCTCCGGCGCCAGACCCGTCGCCCCCCGGTGCCCGACGTTCAGGACCGGTCCCCCCGCGAGGTCCGCCGACGCCGGCCGTGACGCGGCGAAGGTGGCGACGACGAGCAGACCGACGAGGACGGCCAGGATGGCGGAGCGGCGCGTCGCCGCCTCCGTTCGGCTGCTCCGCCTCATCCGCGCAGGACGCGCCTGGAGACGAAGAGCCCCAGGCCCCCCAACGCCACGGACAGCGCGACGAGCCAGGGCGCGACTATCGGGCCGCCCGTGTCCGGCACCGGCCGCGCGGCGTCCGCCGTGGTAGAGGCG
>CAXTDD010000225.1:0-5340 GCA_964242955.1 uncultured Rubrobacteraceae bacterium
CGCCGCGAGGGTCAGGGTGTTGTCGGTCGGCCAGATCTCCCGCCGCCTCGACGACCGTTTCCTCCTGCTGACCGGCGGCGGCAGGGTCGTCATGCCCCGCCACGGGACCCTGGGTGCCACGATGGACTGGAGCCACGACCTGCTCTCCCCGGAGGAACGGGTGCTGTTCCGCCGGCTCTCGGCGTTCGCCGGCGGTTTCTCGCTGGAGGCCGCCGAGACGGTGGGCGCCGGCGGCGGCGTCGAGAGGAGCGAAGTCCTCGGCCTGCTCAGCCGGCTGGTGGACAAGTCGCTCGTGCTCGCGAGACCCGGTGGCGACGAGGCCCGCTACCGGATGCTGGAGACTGTGCTGCAGTACGCCTCGGGGAAGCTCGGGGAGTTCGGCGAAGAGGAAGCCGTAAGGGACGGGCACGCGAACTTCTTCCTGAGGTTGGCCGAGGAAGCGGAGCCCGGCCTCCTCGGTGAGGACCAGGTCGCGTGGCTCGACCGGCTGGACGCCGAGCACGGCAACCTCAGGGCGGCGCTCGCGTGGCACGCCGACCGGGGGGACCCGGCTTCGGCGCTGCGGATGTCTGGCGCGCTGTGGTGGTACTGGTTCCTGCGCGGCCGTTACGAGGAAGGGCGCGGCTGGCTGGAGGCTTCGCTCTCCGCGGGCGACGCGCCCGACGCGCAGCGGGCCAAGGCGCTTGTTGCGGCGGGCGATTTTGCTTTTCTCCGGTCGGAGTACGCACCGGCCAGGGAGCGCATCGAGGGGGGCCTGGCCCTCTACCGGGCCCTGGACGACGGGCAGGGCATCGCGGGCGCCGTCCAACTGCTGGGGAGCATCGCGCGCGAGCAGGGCCGCTACGCCGAGGCCGAGGCCTTCCACACCGAGAGCCTGGAGCTGTGCAGGGAGGAGGGCGACGACTGGGGCGTCGCCCAGTCGCTCAACTACCTCGGCTTCGTCGCCTGGCTCCAGGGAGACCTCGACCGGTCGGCCGGGCTATGCGCGGACGCCCTCCACGCGTTCCGGGCTCTCGGCGACGGAGAAGGCATCGCGTGGGCCCTGATGAACCTGGGCTTCACGGCGCTCTGCGGGGGGGAGCTCACCCGGGCTTCGGCGCTGCTCGACGAGAGCCTGGAGCACTCCCGGGAGGGTGGATACCGGGAGAGCGTCGCCTGGTCGTTGAACGGGCTGGGCGTCCTGGCGCGCCGCGAGGGCCGGCCCGACCAGGCGGCGGGGCTTTTGCGCGAGAGCCTGGCCCTGCACAGGGACCTCGGCGACCGGTGGCGTACGGCCAGCGTGCTGGAGGAGCTTGCCGGGGTCTCCGCGTCCGCCGGAGATTTCGAGCGGGCGGCGGTCCTGCTCGGCGCGGCCGGCGCCCTGCGCGAGCTTATCTCCGACCCCGTCCCGCCCTGCGAGCGGCCCGACCGCGAGCACGACGCGGCCACCGCGCGCGCCGCGATGGGAGGCGCGGCCTTCGCCAGGTCCGTGGCCAAAGGGGAAGGCGATGGGCCTGGAGCGCGCCTACGAGTACGCACTGGAGACGGAGCCCGACGCCGACTCGAGTCGTCCCGCCCGACCATCGGAGCTGAGCGCCCGCGAGGCCGAGGTGCTCGGCCTCGCCGCGGATGGCCTTACCGACCACCAGGTGGCCGAAAAACTCTACCTCAGCCCGCGCACCGTCGGGCAGCACCTGAGGAACGTCTACCGCAAGCTCGGCGTGAAGTCCCGAACGGCGGCCACCCGCGCCGCCATGGAACGCGGGGTTATTTAGAGCTGTTAGCTGTTAGCTTTTCGGCCCCCTGCGAAGTGCGGAGCGCCGGGGTGGGTCCCGTACCCTTCCTCCGAGAAAAAGGCGTCCCAGAGCGGCTCCCGGGTATCGGTCCGCCCAGGCCTTCGGCCTCCACCCTCGGCGGGCGCCTATCGGTCTTGCTAATAGCCCATAGCTAATGGCTAACAGCTCTAATGCATCGGTACTACGTAGCCTTGCTGGCCCCGGTCTTCACTCGATTGCGTAGTTTGCGCGATGCGGAGGTCAGGCGCCGGGCGCATGCTGGTCTCGAAGGTACAGAGCGAGGCCCGAGAAGGGCCAAAGGAGGTGAGCGGTATGCGGGAGACCTGCTACTGCGGCCGGACGGGCGAGATCGAGGACAGGACCGTCGTCAGGGACGGCGACGGCAGGGAGGCGCTGGAGTGCCCGGAGTGCGGGCACCTGGATCACCTCTCCTGGCTTCCCCCAGACGCCCGGGACCGCGTACTCGCCGGGTCGAAGCGCCGCGCGACCGAACAGCCAATGCCACTGACCGCCTGAGGTCCAAACCCTGCCCGGGCCGCGCCCCGGCCCCGGCCCCCCCCCCCCCCCCGCCGCGAAACCCCGCGGCCCCCTGCCGGGCCCTCCCCCGGCCCCGGCCCCACCCAACCGCGCAGCGAAAAACCAGGGCTCGCGCAAGCCGGCGATCCCGAAGCTCTCCGCCGGAACCACCGGCCTCCAAAGGGAGAAACCTTCGATGAAGACAGAAATCACAGAGATCCGGCCTCCAAAAGGGGCCACAAATACGGAACCGCGCGAGGGCAAGTACCCGAGGACGGAGATAGCGGCCTTTATCGTCCTGCTCGTGCTGGCCTTCCTGGCCGGCGGGGCCTGGGCCAGCGCGCAGGCCGCCGAGAACGGAGCGTCCGCAAAGGACGTCCCTCCGGCTCAGACCGGGGACCTCCCGGCCGCCCGCCCTCATCCTCGTGGCCTCCCCCGGCCAAAGGGGCGTCCGCACCCCCGACGGCAGGACCGCGAGAGGGTCCCGAGAACCGTCGGCCCGCCACAAGAAGCGGGTCGCCGTGACGGATCGGGCCACCACGCCCGGTCGGGAGGAGCGCGAGCATGAAGGAGTCCGCAGGGACCGCTGGGGACGATAGACGATTTCCCGAAACGGAAGCCCGCGGTGCGCCGGCAGCCGGTTTTGTCTCCCTGGTGAGTGGGGGCTTGCGGCGCCTGATCCGGTCTGCATCTCGCAAGTCCCCGGCCGAAGGCGCGGTCGGTCCCGAACAACAAAGAAGATCAGACCCCAGCGCGTACCGTTCCGCGATGGACGCGGGTATCACCGGCGGGATCTCGCTGCTAGGCACCAGCTTCAGGAACGGGAAGGGCCGCAGATGACGTTCCTGCCGGAGGACCCGGACCGGCCGACGCCGCCGGAGGCCCGGCGTCTGCGGTGCCCGTTGGGCGAGGCCCGATTCTACCCGGCCGCGGGACCGCGCGGATAAAGCAGAACCAGGCAATGCCACGTACTACACGAGATGGAGTCGACGAGATGCTGCAACGAATCAGCGGGGTTTACCTCTGGATCGCCCTCTTCCTGACGATCCCTGTCGGGCAATTGCGGAACCTGGCCGGGACGGGCGCCCTGATCGCCGGTTATGCCGTCTTCGTCGCGCTCACCGCGGCGGCGCTCCGGCAGATCGGCGCGACGAAGGCGGGAGCGGGACCCACGCGCGAGCATCCCGCTTTCCTGCCAGGCGTATTGCTCCTCGCCGGGCCGCTCGCGCTACTCTTGGGGGCGTCCGTCACCGGGGAACCCACGGCGGCGCTCCCCGGCGACTACCTGCTGAACACCACGGCCATCCTCCTGGGGTCCCTGATCCTGGTCGCCGGCTTCGTGGTGCTTCTCGCTAGGCTCTGGGAAGCCGGGCAGCGCCTGCTCCCGGCGCTCGGGGCCGCGGCCTTGCTGGCCGGGTCCGCGGTGTGGCTGGCGAACCTCGTCTTCCGCTACGCGGTGGTCGCCTCGGGCGCGGCGGGCATGCAGGCTGTTGTCGAAGACAGGGCGTGGGTCGCCAACGAGTACTTGCGCGGCCTGCAAGGAGAGCCGTCCTGGATGGAGTTCCTGCTCGTGTGGACCGACATGCTCCAGCTCGCGTTCGTTCTGCTGGCCTACCTCGCCGCCGCCGCGTTCGGGGCGTCGCTGGTGCGGGCCGGGTATCTCGGGCATCTCGGCGGGGGCGTCTTCGTGGCGCTCAACCTCGCGCTGACGCTCGCCGTGACGGCCGGCGTGATCCTGGCCGGAAACGGCGGCGCGGTCGCCGCCTGGACGGCCTACATCCTGACCGCCCCGTTCATGGTGTTCATCCTGCCCTACTTCGCGGGCGTGGCGCTCGTGCGGAGCGGCCACAGGCGACGGGCGATCGGCGACGGCGCAACGGAGGTGCCGGCATGACCCGGCGACTCGCCCGCGTCTATCTCCCCGTGGCCTTCTTTGTGGCCTTCTTTGCGATCTTCGCCGGACCCGTACGCGTGTTGGGCGCGCCGCTGGCCTCCGTCGCTTACGCCGCATTCGTTACCGTCACCGCCGCGGTCTTGTGGTCGGCCGGCGCGTCGAGGACGGAGAGAGGCCGCGCGTGGGGGCGGTCTTCGTTCCTGCCCGCGGTGTTGCTCCTCGCCGGTCCGCTCGTGCTCCTGCTGGGAGCCTCGGTCACGGGGCATCCGACGGCGGACCGTCCGGGCTACTTTCTGTTCAACACGACGGCCTTACTACTCGGCGTCCTGATCCTGCTGGCCGGGTTCGCGCTGCTCTCCGCGCGGCTCTGGCAGGCCGGCGGGCGCCTGCTTCCCGCGCTCGGTATCTTCGGGTTCTTGCTCGGCTCCGTGATGTTCGTCGCGAACATGATCTTCCGTTACGCGGTGGTCGCCTCGGGCGCGGCGGGCGCTTTCGTGGTCGCCGACGCGCAGGTGTTCCCAAAACTGGGAGAGATCTCCTTCCCGCTGGAGGCCGACCCGTCGTGGCTGGCTTTCCTGTACGTCTGGGCGACGCTGATGCTCGCGGCCTACGGCCTCATCTCCTACCTCGCCGCCGCCATCTATGGGGCGTCGCTCGCGAAGGCCGGCTGGATCGGCCGGACCGCCGGAACGATGTTCGCCGCTCTTGGTCTGGCGCCCGCGCTCGTCATGGGACCGGGCTGGCTCTTCCTGGGCAACCCGGCGGTCGAGGGTTTGCTCTTCTTTCTCGGTGTCCCGTTTATGATGGTCGTCCTCCCCTACTTCCTGGGCGTGGCCCTGATCTGTCGGCCCCCGCGCAAGCAGCCGATCTTCCCCGAGACCGTCGTGGAGGAGGTGGCCGCGTGAAGACTACAGGTCGTCGGGAGACTAGCACGCGCCGAACGGACGACTACGTCATGGGCTCCGCCGACCCGGAGTTGCGACGATTGCAGACGATCTCTGCGCTCTATCGGGACACCACCCGCCGCTGGCTGGAGCACGCCGGCATCGGTCCGGGGATGTCCGTCGTGGACGTGGGCTGCGGCCCGGGAGACGTGGCGCTGCTCGCCGCCGAACTGATCGGCCCGACGGGATCGGTGACCGGGGGGGACGGCGC
>CAXTDD010000226.1:0-4416 GCA_964242955.1 uncultured Rubrobacteraceae bacterium
GGCCCCCCGGCGGCGCCGTCGGCGCGAGCCTCGGCGCCCGGCGCTGGCGCCTGCGGCGCCTGATGTTCGTCTCGCTAGCCGTGGCGGCCGTCTCCGCCCTGCTCATGGCCCTCGCCTACAAACCCGAGATAGACCCATCCCGCATCTACTACGGCACCGACACGCGCGCCGCCGGGCTCCTCGTCGGCGCCGCCCTCGCCTTCGTCTGGCGCTCCGGCGAACGCCGCCTCGTGCGCCAGCGCGGCGATCCTGGCGGAAAGCTGCGGCGCAAGTGGGGCTGGACCGCCCCGGCCCTCCTCGACGTCGTGGGCCTGGCCTCCATCGGTGGGCTCGTCCTCTTCAGCCTGCGCCTCGACGAGTTTCAGCCAGCGCTCTACAGGGGCGGCTTCGCGGCCGTGGCACTCACCACCGCCGCGCTCATCGCCGTAGTGGCCCATCCCCGCACGCGGGTCGGGAACGTCCTACTGGGGTGGCGTCCTCTGCGTTGGATCGGGGAGCGCTCCTACGGCATCTACCTCTGGCACTGGCCCGTCTTCATGGTCACGCGTCCGGGCCTCGACGTCCCCCTGGACGGCCCCAGACTCATGGCCCTTCGCCTCGCCGCGACCGTCCTGCTCGCCCACCTCTCCTACCGCTACGTCGAACAGCCCATCCGCACGGGCGCCCTCGGCCGCGCCCGGAAACGGCTCAAAGAGGCGCGCGGCACCCGCCGCCGCAAGCTCGGGATCCAGTGTACCGCCGCCGTCGCACCAGTCCTGGCGCTCTGCGTCGTGCTCGGCGTCGCCGTCGCGCGGGCGGAAGCGCCGGGGCCGCCCGCCTACCTCGCCACGCAGGAGATCCACACGGCCGAGAAGCCTACCCCCCAGCCACCCACAGGCGCGCAGGAGAGGGACACGCTGGCCGCCAACCTGGACCGGCGGAAGCCCGGCGTGGGGAAGGCCGAACGGACGAAGAAAGACGGGGCGAAAAAAGTATCAGAAGGGAAGAGAAGCAGCCGCAGAGATGCGCAGGAAAAAAGCAAGACCGCGGTTCCCGTTTCGACGGGGCCGGTCAGCGCCATCGGGGACTCCGTCATGCTCGGCTCGGCCGCCGTGCTCCAGAGAGAGGTGGGCGAGCTCTCGGTGATCGACGCCGAGGTCGGGATGCAGGTCTCCCGCGCGATAAACGTGTTGCGTTCGCGGCGGGCCTCGGGGCAGCTCGGGGAGACCGTGATCGTTCACCTCGGCAGCAACGGGACCTTCACGGCCGGCCAGTTCGACCAGATGATGCGGGTCCTCTCCGGCGTGGACCGGGTCGTCTTCGTCAACGTGCGCGTCCCCCGCGCCTGGGAGACGCCGAACAACCGCGTGATCTCCGCCGGCGTGAAACGGCACCCGCAAGCCGAGCTCGTCGACTGGTACTCGGCCAGCGTCGACCGCCCCGAGCTCTTCGTCGCCGACGGCGTCCACCTGCAACCCCCGGGCCAACGCCTCTACGCCGTCATGATCTCGGACCGCATAGAGAACGGGTGACTTTTAGCTCTTAGCTTTTAGCTCTTAGCTTTTAGCTCTTAGCTTTTAGCTCTTAGCTTTTGGCCGGAACGGAAACCGTCTCCGGGTGAAGTGAACGGCGTCGGGGTTCTTTGCGTCGTGGTAAGACCTGCTCTCACGCAGGCGACACAGGAGGAGACCGTGGCAGACCGCGAGACCAAGGAGCGCAAGCTCATCGCCCTGATGGTCAACGATATGGAGGCGAGCCTGGACCGCCAGGCGCTCTCCCGCGCCGGCGAAGAGGTCCGCGCCCTTCCAGAAGACGAGCTCGACGGGATGCTCGCCTCCAGGCTGAACCTCTCCGACCCCGCAGACGCGGAGGCTCTCGACGATGCCCTGCGCCACGTCCAGGAACCCGAGACCCCATCCGGCTCCCCCACGGACCTCCCCGACGCCCCCGACATGAGCCACAACCCGGGCCCCGGAGAACACGGCGACGGGTGACGCAGGACCGTTCTAACCCTTCTCGTCCAGGCGGCGCTCCAGGTCGGCGACGCGTTCTTCGAGCTCGGCGATGCGGCGGTTCTTCTGCCGGTTCTTCTCGCGCCAGCGGTTGCGGATCCTCTTCTCGAACGCAACGGAGTTTTTGAGAACGCTGCGGTACTCGGCCTCTACTCTGGCACGCTCCTCCCGTATGCGCCGCTCCACGTCGTCCATGGGCAGACAGTCTAACCCCCGGCCCCGCCCTCAGGACGACCGTTCGCCCAGCATCTCGGAGAGGCGGGACGACGGGTTTATGAGGTCGGGGTCCGTCGCGACGTCCACCAGCGAGACGCCGTCGTGGGCGACCGCGTCGCGGAGCGCCTGTTCGAGGTCCCCGGGGTCCGTGACCGTGCGGCCCTCAGCGCCGAGGCTGCGGGCAAATCCGGCGAGGTCCACGGGGCCTATCTCCGAGCCGGCGGTCCTCCCGACGTCGCGGGCCTGGTGCATGGCGATGGTTCCGTGCATCCCGTTGCGGAACACGACGACCGTCAGATCCAAGCCGTACCGCACGGCCGTCTCTATCTCCTGGCCGCTCATCAGGAACCCACCGTCCCCGCACAGCGCAACGACCGTCCTCTCCGGGGCGGCAAGCTTCGCCCCGATGGCGGCCGGCACGCCGTAGCCCATCGCCCCGTTCGCCGCGGCGACCTGGGTGTGTGGGTGGTCGTGGCGCCAGTAGCGGTGCAGAAAGACCGAGAAGTTGCCCGCGTCGTTGGTCAGGACCGCGTCCTGCGGCAGCACCCGCCGCAGCGCGCCCACGACCTCGGCCGGGTCGATCCCGGCCTCCGACCTGCTCTGCGGCTCCGCACTAAAGTCCAGGTAGGCACCGTGGGCCGCCCCCCAGTCGCGCCGGAGCCCGGCGGGGGCGCGGTTCGTGAAGGCTTCCAGCGCCGGGCCGGCGTCCGAGACGATGCCGCGCTCGACCGGGACGGTGGCCCCCACCTCGGCCGGGTCTCGGTCTACCTGGATCACGGCCTGGTCCGGGCGGGGCAGCGCGTAGCTCTGCGTCGTGACCTCGTCCAGCCGGCAGCCGGCCACGAAGACCAGGTCCGCCTCTTCCAGGGGCTCCAGGATCTCCTGCGGCGTCCCGAGGGCCAGGTGCCCCAGATAGAGAGGATGTCCGTTCGGAAAGACGTCCTGGCGGCGAAACGCGGTGTAAACGCCCGTCCCGAAAGCTTCGGCGAACCGGACCAGGGACCCCCGCGCGTGCCTGGCTCCCTCGCCGGCGATCACGACCGGCCGCGTAGCGCCGACCAGCCGGCGGGCGACATCCTCGGCGTCTTCCGCTGTCGGCGCCGACCGCGGCTTATCTCGCGGCGATCCGGCTCCTTCGGCCGTTATCTCCTGCCCGAGTATGTCCGCGGGGAGGGCGAGCATAACGGGGCCGGGACGGCCTGAGGTGGCTATGCGCAGGCCGCGGGCGACGAGTTCGGGGAGTCGGTCGGCGCGGTGGACGGTGGTGGACCACTTCGTGATCGGGGCGTAGAACGCCGCGAGGTCAACCTCCTGAAAAGCCTCCCTGTCCAGAAAATCCGTCTCGACGTGGCCGAGCAGGACGACCATCGGCGTGGAGTCCTGCTTCGCGGTGTGGACCCCGATGGCGAGGTTAGACGCCCCCCCCCCCCGCCGCGCCGACGCGACGGCCCGCCCGCCGCTGCCCATGGCGTCCCCCACCGCCATTAACGACGCCCCGGCCGCGGGGCGGGGCGAGACGAGCGACGTCTCCGGGTGCCGCTCGGCGGCGTCCAGGATCTCCAGAAAACTCTCCCCCGGCACCGTATAGAATCGCCGAACCCCCGCACGCGCCAGCACATCTACCGCGACGTGACCGGCCTTCTCCTTAGCCCCCATCGGACCTCCTTCAGGCTACAAACCCACCACCGCACATCCTACACTTCGGCCCGGCGGCGACGGAGGCGCTAGAGTATGTACCGATCGAAGAGGAGGAAGATGACGAAGGATGCGCTCGTGATCGGCTGCGGGGTGATAGGCCTGTCCACCGCCATCCGCCTGCGCGAGGCCGGCGTGGACGCCGGGATCGTCGCGGCGGACCCGCCGGAGAACACCACCTCGGCCGTCGCGGCGGCCATCTGGTACCCGTACAAGGCCTACCCCGAAGAGAGCGTCCTGCGCTGGGGCGCCAGGACCTTCGAGGTCTTCGAGGACCTGGCCGATACACCGGGCACCGGCGTGCGGATGCGCGGAGGCTTCGAGTTGTACCGGAGGCCCGTGGCGGAACCGTGGTGGGCCGATGCCGTACCCGGCGTCCGGCGCTGCGCGCAGGTCGAGCTGCCGCCCGGCTACCGCGACGGTCACACCTTCACCGTACCCGTCGTGGAGATGCCGGTCGCCCTCGCCGACCGCCGGGACCGCGTCGCCGCCACCGGGGGCGGGGTCGAGCACG
>CAXTDD010000226.1:4426-5340 GCA_964242955.1 uncultured Rubrobacteraceae bacterium
GGGGGGGGGGGGGCGCCCCGGCGGGGCCCCCCCCCCGGCTGGACCGGTGGGGTGCGGCGGGGGGGGTGGCAAACGGCGCGGCCCCCGGGGCGAGGGAGTTGGTCGGCGACCACTCCATGAGGCCGATACGGGGCCAGATCCTACGCCTAACCAACCCGGGACTGGACACCTTCTTCCTCGACGAGGACGACCCGGAGGGCGTCACCTACGTCGTACCCCGCTCGAAAGACTGCATCCTGGGCGGCACGGCGGACGAAGACGCGTGGGACACGGAGCCCGACCCCGCGACGGCCGCGGAGATACTGCGCAGGTGCTCGCGCCTCGAACCCCGCCTCGTCGACGCCGAGATCCTAGAGCACAAAGTCGGCCTGAGACCCGGCCGCCCCGAAGTCCGCCTCGACATCGAAGAGACCGGCGCCGTACCCGTGGTCCACAACTACGGCCACGGTGGCTCGGGCGTCACGCTCTCCTGGGGCTGCGCCGAAGAAGCCGTAAAGCTGGTCCAAAACGCCCCCAGAAACCCCGGCTAATGCTCAAACCCCCACACCGCAGCAAGCTGAAAGCGGCCGTAGGGAGCCCGCTACCTCCGCTGGAGCCGCGTCCGCCATCCCGACGGTTGCGGGCCGGCCAGCTCCGTCTCGAGGGCGAGGTCGACCTGTTTGCGCATCGGGCCTAGCTTCTTGCTCACCCGCCGGGCCATGCCCCTGCGGGCCCGCTCGTAACCCTTCTCCTCGACCTCGGCGGAGAACCGCGCGCGGAGGTCCCGACCCCTCTCGGCGAAGTCCTCTATCTTCTCGCGGGTCTCCTCCGCGAGCCACATCGAACGCGGTAGGTAGCTCCTCGAGAGCCCGTCCAGAAGCTCGTCCACCCGCTCCCTGCGGTCTCGTTCCTCGGCATCGTCCCCGTCGCCGTAC
>CAXTDD010000227.1:0-5336 GCA_964242955.1 uncultured Rubrobacteraceae bacterium
CGAGGAGGACGTCCGCGAGCGGGGCGAGGGTGGGGATCAGGCCGGGGTCCACGCCGCCGACCCGGCTCTTGGAGACCATCGCGCTGCCCGCCGCCACGATGGGGGCTTCTGACAGGGCGGCTTTCACCTTCGCGCGCAGCCCGTCAGCGTCCTTCGACATCACGAGCGGGCCGACCGCCTCTGCCTCGTCCAGGGACATCTTCGTCGTCGGAACCACGAGGGCCGTCAGGCCGGCCTCGGCGAGCTCTGTGGCGGACTGCAGGATCGCGCCCGACTTGCCGCCGGCCCCTGCGAAGGCGACCACGTCCCCTTCGGAGATGCCCAGTGCCACGTGCAGCTTCAAGAAAAACTCCAACCCCCGCCGGACGCGGGCTCCCCTTGTATGACTCCATCCATATTACATCAGCCTCGTAGTTCGGCGCTTTATGTCATATTGGCTACGATAGATTTAGTGTAGGATGTGGAAAGATCGTTCCCTTGCGGGAGGCGGGGATTACGGGCGGGCTGGCGAGGGTAACAAAGGCAGGAACTTGACAGCTTCTCAGACAGAAGAAGGGAGCGCCGGGATGGAAGGGCGAGAACGGGTCGCGGAGTTCGGCCGGGAGCTGCGGGAAGGCCCCGAGCCATCCGACCGAAGCATCAAAGAGATCATAGACGTCCTGAGGCCGCAGGTTCAGGAGTTGATCGCCAAGCAGACCGAACTCGCGAAGACCGAGCTGGCGCCGGTGGGCAAGCGGGCCGGGCTGGCGGCCGGGCTCCTCGCGGCGGCGGCCGTCTTCATGTTCGTGTTCCTTATATTCCTTTGCCTGACCGGGGTCTACGTGCTCGCCGTGTTCTTGCCGCAGTGGGTAGCGGCGTTGATCGTCTCTGGTATATTGCTGATCGTTGGTGGGATACTCGCCGGGGCGGGCGCGAGCATCTTGAGGAAGCTCGATCCCAAGCCCCACAAGACCATCGCGACCCTCCAGCAGAACGTCAACTGGCTCAAGGGGCAGATAAGCCGATGAACGAGATTCCGGAGCGCATAGAGCGGGAGATGTTCGAGATCCGGAGCCGCATGGCCCCGGACGTTCGGGACCTCAAACAGCACGTCAACCCCCAGACCGTCACCAAGAAGCTGACCGCCAGGATCAAAGACCGCATCAGCACCGCCCTCTCCAACACCAGCAGCAGCCTCGTGGCCTCCGTAAAGCGCCAGGCGAATATGGTTGGCGAAGCCGGCAGAAAAAAGGACCCCGCTCCGCTCACCGACGCCGTAAAGAGCGACCCGCGACCCCTCGTACTCCTCGCCATAAGCCTCTTTATCACCCTCCTGGCGGCGCGCAAGATCTCCAACGGCCGGGGAGACTAGCAAGGCCCCGCTTCCGGGACCGGCCACCGTAGACCGATTCCCGCTTAGATAGGGAACCGAAGTTGACCCACGTGCATCTCCAGCCCGTCGGCGGCGCCGCGGGCGACATGGCCCTCGCCAGCCTCGTGGCGGCCGGCGCCCCGCCGAGGGAGATAGAGTCCTCCCTCGACCGCCTCGGCGTCCCATTCGAGCTCTCGACGGAGAAGACGGCGGTAAACGGCGTGGGCGCCCTGCGCGCGGCGGTCCGCCACCCGGAAGAGGACGCGCACCGCGACCTCGCGACCATCCTGGGGCTCGTGGAGGGCGCGGAACTTCCGCAGAGGGCCGCTTCGTGGGCGGTCGATGCCTTCCGCCGGCTGGCGGTCGCCGAGGGCGCCGTGCACGGCCTCGACCCCGGAGAGGTGACGTTCCACGAGGCCGGGGCCGTCGATTCCATCGTCGACGTGGTCGGCAGTTGCCTGGCCCTGGACCTGCTGGACGCCTCCTCCGTATCCTGCGGCCCGCTGCCGATGGGGACAGGCGTCGTCAGGGTCGCCCACGGCAGCCTGCCGGTACCGGGGCCCGCCACGCTGGAGATCCTCAAAGGATCCAAAGTGCGTTGGACGGACGAGCCGCGCGAGACCACCACCCCGACCGGGGCGGCCTTGATGGCCGCCTTCACCGGCGGCCGCTTCACCGACGCGGCCCCACCGATGACCCTCCTGTCCGTCGGCTACGGCGCCGGCCGCGCCAGCCTGGACAACGCCCCCAACCTCCTGCGCGCCGTGGTCGGGGAGCTCGAAGGCCCCACGAACGACCTGGCACTTATCGAAGCCAACGTGGACGACGCTTCGGGCGAACTCCTCGGCGCCGCGCTGGGCAGGCTCCTCTCCGCCGGAGCCCTCGACGCCTGGCTCGAGCCCATCGTCATGAAACGCGGTCGCGGCGCGTACAAAGTGTGCGCCCTGGTCCAGATCACCGACAGGGAGCGCCTCGTCCGGCTCCTCATGCGCGAGACGGGCACTTTAGGCGTCCGTCACCTCAACGTCGGTCGCACCGTCGCCGAACGCCGCCACGTAACCGTGGACCTCCCCTACGGCAAGTGCCGCATAAAAGTGGGAAGCCTGGACGGCGAAGACTTCATAGCCGCCCCCGAATACATCGACGCCTCCAACCTCGCCGCCGAAACCGGCCTCCCGCTACCCCAAGTCTACGCCGACGCGAAGGCCGCATACGCGGCCAGCCGTCAGCTATCAGCTTTCAGCGATCAGCCAGAACGTCCGTAACCAAGCCCCATCACGCAAGACCAGCCAAAAGCTGACCGCTGAAAGCGAAGGCCGGAGGCCGAAGCGGGCTGAAAGCTGACGGCTACAACGGCGATACGTTCGTCGCCTGCGGTCCCTTTCTGCCCTCGGAGGGCTCGTAGGACACTTTGGAGCCTTCCTCCAGGCTCTTGAAACCGCTTCCCGCTATACCCGAGTAATGGACGAAGAGGTCCTCGCCGCCGTCATCCGGGGAGATAAACCCGTACCCTTTCTCGTCGTTGAACCACTTCACCGTTCCCTGAGCCATGGCGTCCGCGCTCACCTTTCTCTTGCCGACCCTAGCCAACCCTCCGTGTAACTTCCACGGCGCAATCTAGTACAAAAAGCCGCCGCGTGCATGTGCTCCAGCGGCGTTCGACCAGCGACCCACGCACCGTCTCCCAGTATGGCCGCCCTCTCGTGTCTTAGAATAGGTGCATGAAAGAGCTCGGAGAAGTTCCCAAGAACGAAGATCCCGGCCTCGCGGCCCTGAAAGGGGGTGCCGTCGTGGTCGAACGGCCCGGCAGGGGACTCTTTCGCCTGACGGGTAAGGACCCGCTCGGGATGCTGAACGCCATCCTCACCAACAGCGTCCCGCCCGCCGCCACCGGGGGCGCCTACGCCCTGCTCCTCAACCCGAAAGGCCGCGTGCAGACGGACCTGCGCGTCCTGAAGACCGGGGACGACGTCCTCGTGGACACCGAGCCCGAAGGCGCGGAGGCCGCGCGCGAGATCCTGGGCCGCTACGCCCCGTTCTCCCGCGTAAAACTCGAAGACCTCTCCGAAACCTGGTCCGTCCTCGGCCTCTACGGTCCACACGCCAGGGAGATGCTCGACGGCCCGGAATTGGCCGAGCACGAGTCCGCGGAGGTAAAGGCAGGGTCTGAGATCCTTATCGCCGCCGGCGTGTCCGTGCCGGTACCCGGCCACGATCTCTTCGGTCCCCCAGACGCCGTCGCCCGCGCCAGGGAGAACCTCATCCAGCGTGGGGCAATTCCGGCGCACCTCGACGCCTACGAGACCGCCCGCGTGGAGGCCGGCGTCCCCCGCTTCGGCGCGGACCTCACGACGGAGAACTTTCCCGGCGAGGCCGGCATCCTCGACCGCGCCGTAGACTTCGGCAAAGGCTGCTACCCGGGCCAGGAGACCGTCGCCAGGATGCGCTACCGCGGCCACCCCAACAAGACCCTGTACAGAATCTTCTCTGAGAGCGAAGACTTGAAGGCCGGCGTCCCCGTCTTCCAGGACGACAAGCCCGTCGGCACCGTGACCAGCGTCGCACCCCTGCCGGTGGACGGGATAACCTCGGCCCTCGGCTACCTATCGCGCAAAGCGAGCCTCGACGCGCCCCTCATCGCCGCGGGCTCCGAAGTCCGCGTCCTGGGCGAGGTCTCGTGAAACCGCCGGAGGCCTGCAAGAGCATCGCCGACGTGCGCGGGGCCATCGACGGCCTCGATCGGGAGATGGACCCGGACTTCGTCGAGAGCCTCTACAGGAACATCGTCTCCCACTTCGTCGGCCGGGAGATTGATGGCTGGCAGGAAGACCGGACCTGACGCCGCAGGGCCTTATCGGGAACTGTTCCCGATAACAGTCCCTTTGTGGCCTATTTGCGTGTTACAAACGGCCTGTGGCGGCGTGGGCTGACAACAGATCCCAAGAAGCGTTTTTCGGGTGTGATCCAGGTCACCAATCCTGCGTGTGAAGGGTGGTTTGGCGGGTTTCAAGAAATGTTCTTGATTGTAATGCGGTTACGTTGTTGGGGTAGGGGGCCTGTGGTTAAATGGGACCTGTAGTAGCAAAGTTTTACATGCGGATTGGCGGGGTTCGATGCTAAAGATAGACGGCTTGCACGTCGAGATCGAGGGCGGTGAGATCCTCAAGGGCCTCGACCTCGAGGTCGGGAAGGGCGAGATCCACGCCATAATGGGCCCGAACGGGTCCGGTAAGAGCACGCTCTCGAACGTGCTCATGGGCCATCCCCGCTACGACGTGACGGGCGGTTCTATCGAGTTTCTCGGCGAGGACGTGATGGAGCTCGAGGCCGACGAGCGGGCGAGGCTCGGCATGTTCCTCGCGTTCCAGTACCCTAGCGAGGTGCCTGGCGTCTCCGTGGCCAACTTCCTCAGGACGGCCGTCAACTCCGTGCGTGAAGAGGAGCTGGCGCCGATGCAGATGTACCGGCTCCTGCAGGAGAAGATGAAGATCATGCAGATGGACCCCAAGTTCGCCGAGAGGTATCTGAACGAGGGGTTCTCCGGCGGCGAGAAGAAGCGCAACGAGATCCTGCAGATGCTCATGCTGGAGCCCAAGCTCGCCATCATGGACGAGACCGACTCCGGCCTCGACATCGACGCCCTTCAGGTTGTCTCCAAGGGCGTAAACGAGTTGCGGGGGCCGGACTTCTCGGCCGTCATCATCACGCATTATCAGAGGATCCTGCGCTACATCGAGCCCGACCACGTCCACGTCATGCTGGACGGCAGGATAGTGACCAGCGGCGGTAAGGACCTGGCGTTGGATCTCGAGGACAAGGGCTACGACTGGGTGCGCCAGGAGTTCGGCTCCGCGGCGCAGAGCTAGGGAAGGGATACAGCGTGCCACAGGACAAGAGCATTCAGGAGCTTGGGCTCGACGAGTACAAGTTCGGATTTCACGATCCCGAGGACTACTTCTTCAGGACCCCGAGGAAGGGCATAGAC
>CAXTDD010000228.1:0-5326 GCA_964242955.1 uncultured Rubrobacteraceae bacterium
CACTATATTGCAACACTTGTATACAGTCAAACGTATACGGTTGGGCGCATACATTCTCAGGAAGTCCCCGTCGGGGGGCGACACCAGGGTTGGTGCCCATCCATGTACGGCAGCATCGCCTCGACGTGCTGGCCCGCAAGAAGGACGCGCGTAGCCCAGGCGCGAGGGTCGGCGTCACGGGCGTCCGGCCGGTCCACGGCGTAGTCGGCGTTCGTGCGGTAGGTCAGGCCGTCGGCCGCGACGTACCCGACGGAGAAGCCGCGGGCCTCGCAGAAGAGGGGCCAGGCAACGTCGTTGCCGATGGTGTCGACCGTGCAGCCGTCGACGATCGCTCCGGCGGCCCGGCGCGAGAGGGACCTGGCGGCCATCATCAGGTCCCACGATCGGCCGGTCATCAGCCGGTAGACGTGGTTGACGATCGACTCGGTCGCCGCCAGGCGCTCGGGGAGCGCGGAGAAGAAACGCGGGCTGCGCCCGATTACCCCGCAGTCGTACCCGGCAGCCTCGTCGAGGACCCGGTCCAGCTCGGACGCATCGTTCTCGATCCAGCGAAGCAGGTGGTCGAAGTCCATATAGAGAATCCGGGCGCTGCTCCCGTGCGCCAGCGCCAGGCCCAACGCCTCCCTACGGTAACGGCCGATCTGACCCGCATCCGGTTCTGTGGTGGTAAAGGCGACGCCGGCCCGTTCGAGGAGCGACAGGTTCCGCTCGTGGGTTGTTGTCATCGCCCGCACCGCGACGGTACCGAAGCGGTCGACGGCACGAGGAAGAAGCTCCTCGACTTTGAACGCCAGGACGCCTTCCCGATCCCCGAGGGTGGCTGCCACTGAGTATTCGGTCATTCACACGTCCGTTCCTGGCCAGGTCAGCACGTCGCAGGTGCGGTCGAATGATGCCTTATCGGCTCAATGGTCGCGAACTACCGCCCTGACGCTGGTGCCATTCTCTTATGTCGACACCGTTTTTCATCGTTGGACACGGGATTTCATCGCTGGTAGTCGCTTGGACAATCGTCCACCGATTTTTGCTAGGGCAGTCTGGCCCGGGCTCGACGAGTCCTTGACGCGCGGGAGGCAAAGGTCATGCGCGTCGCCTCACTCTAGTTGGGCCGTGGTCTCTGCTTCAAGACGCACGGCAAAGTCACGTGCGCTGAACAAATCGTTCCAAATACCTTCTAGGTCGGCAAGATTGCTCCTGACAAGAGGCTCCCGGCGACCGTAAGTGAGGTGCGACATCAGTAACCTTGCGACCTCCGACTATTAGCTAGACGTCTGTGCGGGCATGCTTCCTTCGGGGTCGTGCCTCACCGTCGCGTCAGTATTGGACTCGTTTATCGTGATTTCTCTATCTGCACCGCGCAGGCTTTGAGTTCGGCGGTTCCGGTGTTCGGGTCGATGGAGTTGATGGTCAGGACGTTGGTTGGGACCTGGTCCGGGAAGGAGTAGCCCATGAAGAGCAGTCCCTCGCGCACCCTGTCCGTGACGCGCGCCTTGACCGCTGGCACGGTCCCGCGGCGGGAGCTGACGCGGACCATGTCGCCGTCCTCGATACCGAGGGCTGCTGCGTCCTCCCCAGAGATCTCGAGTAGCTCTTCGTTGTCTTTGACCTTCTTGTAGTCCTGGGTCATCGTGCCCGTGTTGTAGAAGGCGAGCCTGCGGCCGGTGGTGAGCTGGAAAGGGTACTCCTCGTCCGGCGGTTCGACCGGCCCCTCGTGGTCCACGGGGTGGAACGGGGCCCGATCCTCGACCTCGTCGGCCCAGAGCTGCTCGTGCAGGAACCTGGTACCAACCTGCGGCTTCTCCACGACGTCCTCGGTCATGACGTCGCCCTCTGCGTTCTCGGCCCCCTGGGTGCTCGCCATGAGTTGTTCCTTGGGGGTGTTGTCCGAGATCTCCTCGAAGCTCCCGTCGAGGCAGGGCCACTGGATGCCGCCGTACTCGTCGAGCCTTTCGTAGCTCATGCCGGAGAACTTGGGGGCGAGCTCGCGCACCTCGTCCCAGATGTCCTCGGCGGTCTCGAAGCCCCAGTCGTGGCCCATGCGCCGCGCGATGTCCCTGACCACGAACTCGTCGGGGCGCGCCTCGCCGGGAGGGTCCACCACCCTGTGGACCCTCTGGACCCGCCGCTCGCTGTTGATGACCGTGCCTTCGGACTCGGCCCAACTAGCCGCCGCCGGCAGGACAACGTCCGCCATGCGCGCGGTCTTCGTCATCAGGATGTCCTGGACCACCAGGAAGTCGAGGCCGCCGAAGAGCTTCTCGTGTAGGTTCTCGTCCGCGTCGGACTGGACGGGGTTCTCCCCGATCACGTACATGCACCGGATCTCTCCGCTCTTCACCGCCTCCATCATCTGGGCCTGGTTCTTGCCCTTCTTCTCCGGCAGCGGGGCGCCCCAGACGCCCTCGAAGAGCTCGTGCGCCTCCGGATCGTCCCACAGCCAGCCGCCGACCATCTTATCCGGCAGGGCGCCCATGTCGCCGCCGCCCTGCACGTTGTTCTGCCCGCGCAGGGGGTTCAGGCCGGAGCCGTACTTGCCGATGTGACCCGTCAGGAGGCCGAGCCCGATGAGCGCGAAGACCGCGTCGAGCCCGTTGTGGTGCTCGGTGATGCCGAGCGTCCAGTTCAGGGTCGCCTTGTCTGCGGTGGCGTAGAGCCGCGCCACCTCGCGGATGTCTTCGGCCGGCACGCCGGTTATCTCCTCGGCGTATTCGGGGGTGTAGCCGGCGACCTTCTCCTTGTACGCCTCGAAGTTCTTGGTGGCTTTGTCCACGAACTCCTGGTTGTGGAGGTTCTCATCTATGATGACGTGGGCCATCGCGTTGGCGAGCGCGATGTCCGTGCCGACGTTCAGGCCGAGCCACTTGTGGGCTTTTTTCGTCTGATCTATCTTGCGGGGGTCGACGACGACCATCTTGGCGCCGTTCTTTATGCCGCGGCGCATGTGGTTGTAGATGATGGGGTGGTTCTCCATCGTGTTGGAGCCCCAGCAGATTATTACGTCGGTGTTCTCGAACTCCTCGTAAGAGGTGGTCGCCCCGCCCGCTCCAAACGTTGCCACCAGACCGGTGACGCTGGCGGCGTGTCAAGCACGGTTACAGGAGTCTATATTGCTGACCCCGAGCACCTCCCGCACGAACCGGCCGGCGAGGTAGTTGAGCTCGTTGTTGGAGCGCGAGGAGCTGAAGACCCCGAAGGCGTCTGGGCCGTGCTCGCCTTTTATCTCGGTCATCTTGCTCGCGACGAGGTCGAGGGCCTCGTCCCAGGAGGCGGGGACAAGCTCGCCGTCCTTGCGGACGAGCGGCGTCGTGAGGCGCTTCCCGCTGTGGAGGTGGCGCCAGCCCTCGCGGCCCTTGATGCACGCCTCGCCCTTGCTCGACGGGTTCTCTTTGTGCCCCTTGACCTTCTGTATGATCCCGTCTTCCACCTCGATGCTCAACCCGCAGCCGACGCCGCAGAAGCCGCAGATGGTGGTCAACTCGCGCGTGCCGTCGGCCTTGCCGTTCTCCTGGATTCTCTCCGCCGTCGTAGCCATGATCCTCGGCCCGCTCCTTCTTGTAGCTACGTTTCTCTGGTCCCCGCATTCTAACCCAACACGGCCACCGGTTGACACGCGTTTGGCACCAAACTAACATCCTATCCGTCGTATCGGAGGGGTAGGGAGGAAGTTATCAACGGGTTCTTGTCCAGGGAGAGGATCACCGCCGGGCCTGGCTTCAACAGGTGGCTCATACCGCCCGCGGCGCTGATGGTGCACCTGAGCATCGGCCAGGTCTACGCCTTCAGCGTGTTCAAGAACCCGCTGGTCGAGCGGTTCGGGACGGGCCTGACGCCGATCGGGATCATCTTCAGCATCAGCATCGTTATGCTGGGCCTGTCGGCCGCGGTGTTCGGGACCTGGGTGGAGCGCGCGGGGCCGCGCGCGGCGATGTTCACCGCCGCCTTGTGCTGGTCGGGCGGGTTTGTTATCGGGGCTCTCGGGGTGGCGACCACGCAGTTGTGGCTCGTCTACTTGGGGTACGGGTTCCTCGGCGGCATCGGGCTCGGCATCGGCTACATCTCGCCGGTCTCTACGTTGATCAAATGGTTCCCCGACCGCCCTGGCCTCGCTACGGGCCTCGCCATCATGGGCTTCGGCGGCGGAGCCCTGATCGCCTCGCCGCTCTCGAGCATCCTGCTCGAGTCCTTCGCCAGCAACCCGGTGGACGCCATCGTTCCCTCGTTCCTCACGCTGGGGGCGGTGTACCTGGTGGCGATGATGGCCGGGGCCTTCATCGTGCGCGTGCCGGAGGACGGCTGGAGGCCCGAAGGCTGGACCCCGCCGGCCGAGGGCGAAGAGCGCGTCATGCAGACCAACGCCGACGTGTCGGCGAACAGCGCGATCCGCACGCCGCAGTTCTGGATGCTGTGGACCATACTGTTCTGCAACGTGACGGCGGGGATCGGGATTCTGGAACAGGCTTCGCCGATGATCCAGGATTACTTCTCCGGGGTGGCGCCCGCGGCGGCGGCCGGGTTCGTGGGGCTTCTGTCGCTCGCGAACATGGGCGGGCGCATACTCTGGTCTTCGACCTCGGACTACATCGGGCGCAAGCCGATGTACATGGTGTACCTCGGGGTCGGCACGGTGTTGTACTTCCTCCTCGCCTCCTTCGGGTCGTCGTCGCTCGCGCTGTTCTTGCTGGTCACCGTCGTGATCCTGACCTTCTACGGCGGCGGGTTCGCGACGATCCCGGCCTACCTCAAGGACCTGTTCGGCGTCGAGCAGGTGGGGGCCATCCACGGGCGGCTCTTGACGGCGTGGTCGTGCGCCGGCATCGCGGGTCCGCTCATCGTCAACGCCATCGCCGACTACCAGACCGCCGCCGGCCGCAGCGGGGCGGACTTGTACACGCTCTCGCTGTTTATCATGGTCGGCGTACTAGTCGTCGGCTTCATAGCGAACCTGCTCGTCCGGCCCGTGAACCCGAGGTTCCACATGGACTCCGGGCAGGAAGAACAGAGCGGCGCGACCAGCAAGACGGCCGGCGAACCAGCGTAGAAGGCTACTGGTATCAGGTATCAGGCTACAGGGGTGCGGTGCGAGGCAGGGTCTCGACTCCCCACCCCTCAAAACCTAAATGCCTCAAAGCCTTTACCTGAAAGCCTCCGGAGGAGGCGACCCGAAGCCTGCAGCCCGAAACTTTTTAGGGAGGATCGATGACCGAAGAGAGACAGGTCGGCGGAAGCTGGGCGCTGGTCGCCATACTCTGGGCCTGCGTCCTGATACCGCTCGCCTGGGCCGTCTACCGGACGCTCATCAGCGTGGTCGCACTGTTCGCCGGCTAGA
>CAXTDD010000229.1:0-5305 GCA_964242955.1 uncultured Rubrobacteraceae bacterium
ATCCTGACCGGCGCGCTGTACGGGATCGGCCGCCCGTTCCTCCGGCGACGCTGGTCCCGGCAGCGGACGGAGGCCTGGGCCTTCAGCATCGTAGACTGGCTCCGAAAGGAGGCCAGGTCGATAGGCGACCAACTCCTCGGCAGCCCCCAACGCGCCTTCAAGCTCGGCGCCCTGGCCTTCGGCTACTGGGCCTTCGACGCCCTGTGCCTGATGGTCGTCTTTCTCGCCCTGGGGGTGCCCTTCGGCCCCTTCGGGCTCCTGGCGGCCTACGGGGTGGCGACGGCGGTGGGCGCCCTGCCGATCACGCCCGGCGGCCTGGGAACCTTCGAGGCCGCCATGCTCGGGATGCTGGCCCTCCTGGGCTACGGGCCAGATGCCGCCATACCCGTCCTCGGCTACCGCCTCTTCAACTTCTGGCTGCCCATCCCCCTCGCCGTGCTCCTCTACCCCACCCTGAACGTCGGGGCCAGGAACGGTTGAGATAGTCTCCCAACCATCCTGGTACGAAGACGTTCACACACAACTATCCGCCTCCGCAGGGCCAAAAAGCTAAGAGCCAACGGCTAAAAGCTAATAGCTCTAAAGCGGAGCGACTTCGACGGGGACGGAGCAATCGCGCAGCCTATCCAGCGCTTCGCGGTCGGCGCCGGCGTCTATCACGACGAGGTCGAAGTCGTCCAATGATGCGACCATGTGGAGGGCCGACCTCCCTAGTTTGTGGTGGTCGAGTAGGAGCACCTTGCGGTGGGCCGAGGCCATCATGGCGCGTTTGATGCGGACGATGTCCTGCTCCTGGTGCATCGCGTGGCACCCCGAGACGGCGGGGACGGACACGAACAGGACGTCGGCGCGCAGGGAGGATATCGCGGCCTCGCACACGATGCCCACGAAGGAATCGTGGCTCGGGAGGTACTCGCCGCCGAGGGACGTCAGGTTGATCCCGCGGGCCCCGCTAAGCTCGTCGATCCCCCTCCTGAAGTTGGTGATGACGGTCAGCGGGGTCACCTGCTGCAAAAGCTTCGCGAGCGGGAGGGCGGTGGTCGAATCGTCCAGCATCACCGACTGCCCCGGCTCGACCTCCCGCATCGCGAACCGGCAGACCGCCTCCTTCTCCTCCCGCGCCGCCCGGACACGGTAGCGTACGTTGCTCTCGAACAGGCTCGAAGGCCGCGGCTCCGCCGCCCCGCGCACCTTCCGCAAAACCCCCTGCTGCTCCAGCTCGTCCAGGTCCCGATGAATCGTCATCGTACTCACCCCGAAGACCGAGGCGAGGTCCTTGGCGGAAACCGAACCGTGACGCAAAACATACTCGGCCACCCGCTCCTGCCGCTGCCGGGGCCCGACCCTGGCCCCGTCGGATGGCCTCTTATAACTTTCGTTATCTGTCATCACCGGCATTGTACCCCGCAAGCCACAAGAACCCGCCCCACCGCAAGCCGGCAAAAAGCGGACCACCCCGACAGCGACCAACGGTCAGATCCCTCTCCGCACCCCCGTCCACGCCCGCGATACAGGGAACCTCGACGAACAAACGGAGCTAAAAGCTAACAGCTAACGGCTAATAGCTACCCCCTACGGAATCACGGCCACCTTGATCCCGTCGCCACCGGCGGCCGTGTCCAGCGCCTCCCTCACCGAGGCGAGCGGGAAGCGGTGGGTGACCATCCGGGCCACGTCTACGCGGCCCGACTCTATGAGCCGCAGGGCGACGCCGTAGTCGGAGCGGCGGGAGTTGGAGGTGCCGGTCAGTTCGAGCTCGTTGTAGTGGATGAGGTTCGCCTCGACCTCGGACCAGCCTTCCCCCGCAAGGCCGGCGAAGACGTTCACCCGGCCCCCCTTGCGGGTCAGGCGGAGGGCGTCGTTCACGAGCTCGGGTCGGCCGATGCAGATCATGGCGACGTCCACCCCGATCCCGCCGGTCGCCTCCTCCACCGACCGGGCCAGATCGCCGGAGACGGGGTCGACGACGACGTCGGCTCCCAGGTCCTCCGCCAGTTGGCGGCGGGCCTCCGAGGGGTCGCTTACGACGACGGTCCGGGCGCCGGCGAGGGCGGCGAGTTGGATGTGGAAGAGCCCGATCGGGCCCGCCCCCATGACGAGCACCGCGTCGTCGAGCCCGACCCTGGAGCGGTTCTGGCCGTTGACGCAGCAGGAGAGCGGTTCGGCGAGTGCCAGGTGCTCGGGCGGCAGGTCCCTCTCGGCGACGAACAGGTTGCCCGTTTCGGCCAGGGGGATGCGGACGTACTCGCCGAGGCCGCCGTCCAGGTCGTAGCCTATGATCCGGGCGTTCGGGCAGAGGTTCTCCTGGTCGTGCTGGCAGAAAAAGCAGCGCCGGCAGGGGATCATGGGCGCCATCGCGACCGGGGAGCCGACCTCGTAGCCCGAGACGTCGCGGCCGACCTCGGCCACCCGGCCGGCGATCTCGTGCCCGATTATGGAGGGACGACGGATGCCCTTGGTCTTCTCCCCTTTAAGGACGCGCACGTCCGTCCCGCAGACGGTGTTGGCGCCGACCCTCACCAGCACCTCGTCGGGACCTATCTGCGGCCTGTCTACCTCGGCGACCTCTATCTCGCCGGGCCCGTGAAAAACGGCAGCTATCATCTGGACCTCTCTAGCCGGTGGCGGTGGTCCCCGAGTGTAGCCGAACCCCCGCGGTCCCGGCAACCGTCCCCTCCGCCGGAGGGCGCACACGGCTTTTGCTATCATCCTGGCGGCCACCACGAAAGCGGGTCTTCCAGGAGGTATCCGAAGCATGGTCCAGCCCGACGTCAGGCCCTTCGGCTCGTGGAGATCCCCCATCTCCTCAGACCTGATCGTGCGGGGCATAGTCGGCCTGAAGGACGCGGCCATCGACGGCGACGACGTCTACTGGCTGGAGAGCCGCCCCGGTGAGGGCGGGCGGACCGTGATCGTCCACCGCTCCCCGGACGGCAGTACCCGGGACGTCACCCCCCAACCCTTCAACGCCCGCACCCGCGTCCACGAGTACGGCGGCGGAGATTTCCTGGTCCACGAAGGGACGGTCTACTTCTCCAACTTCGCCGACCAGAGGATCTACTCCGCAAAGCCCGGCGGGCAACCGGAGCCGCTCACCGCGGAGATCGACCACCGCTACGCCGACATGCGACGGGACGCCCACCACAACCGCCTCGTCGCCGTGCGCGAGGACCACACCGGGACCGGCGAACCCGCAAACGAGATCGTCGCCATCGACCTCGAAACCGGCGCCGAGACGGTGCTCGTCACCGGCAACGACTTCTACGCCTCGCCGCGCTTGAGCCCCGACGGCCGGTGGCTCGCGTGGCTAACCTGGAACCACCCGAACATGCCCTGGGACGGCACGGAGCTCTGGACCGCCGGGATCGACGAAGAAGGTGAACCGACCGGCGCCGAGAGGGTGGCGGGCGGCCCTGAAGAATCCGTCTTCCAGCCGGAGTGGTCGCCGGACGGCACCCTCTACTACGTCTCGGACAGGACCGGCTGGTGGAACCTGTACCGGCTGCGCGGGGGCGCCGCCGAGCCGCTCCGCCCGATGGAGGCCGAGTTCGGGCTTCCGCAGTGGGTTCTTGGGATGTCCACTTACGGCTTTCTCTCGCCGGAACGGATCGTCTGCGCTTTCATCGAGCGGGGCGTCTTCAGGCTGGGACTGCTGAACGTGGAGGCCGGGGAACTGGCGGAGATAGAGACGCCGTACTCCGTCGTCAGCTACCTGAGAACGGGCGGTGACCCGGACGGGGTCGTGTTTCTCGCCGGCTCCCCGACGGAACCCTCCGCCGTCGTGCGCCTGGACGCCGCCACGAACGAACACGAGGTACTGCACCGCTCGGGCGATCTGGAGATAGACCCCGGCTACCTATCCGTCCCCGAGACGGTCGAGTTCCCGACGGAGGGCGGCCTGACCGCCCACGGCTTCTTTTACCCGCCCAAGAACGAGGACCACGCGGCCCCCGAGGGCGAGCTCCCGCCGCTGCTCGTCCTGAGCCACGGTGGTCCGACCTCGATGACCCGGCCCAGCCTGGACCTGGAGATTCAGCACAGGACCAGCCGCGGCTTCGCCGTGCTCGACGTGAACTACGGCGGCTCGACGGGCTACGGGCGCGAGTACCGGCGCCGGCTGAGTGGGATGTGGGGCGTTGTAGACGTGGACGACTGCGCCAACGGGGCGAGGTATCTTGCAAGGAAAGGTTTAGTGGATGGGGATCGGCTCCTGATCTCGGGCGGCAGCGCCGGCGGGTACACGACGTTGTGCGCGCTGGCGTTCCGGGACGCGTTCGCGGCCGGTGCCAGCCACTACGGCGTCAGCGACGCGGCGGCGCTGGCCGAGGAGACGCACAAGTTCGAGTCGCGTTATCTGGACCGCCTGATCGGACCCTATCCGGAGCGCGCAGACCTCTACCGCGAACGCTCCCCCATCCACCACACGGAAGACCTCTCCTGCCCCGTCGTCTTCTTCCAGGGCCTCCAAGACGAGGTGGTCCCCCCGAACCAGGCCGCGACGATGTTCGAAGCCCTGAAGGACAAAGGCCTCGCCGTGGCCTACGTCCCCTTCGAGGGCGAGCAACACGGCTTCCGCCGCGCCGAGAACATCAAGCGCGCCCTGGACGGCGAGCTCTTCTTCTACTCCCGCGTCTTCGGCTTCGACCTCGCAGATCCCGTAGATCCCATCCGGGTAGAGAACCTGGATGGAAGATGAGGGCCGAGACCGCCGTGCGCCGCGGCGAACTGACCGACGTCGAACCCGCCGTCGGGGTGTGGCGCGCGGCCAACGAGGCCCGCCGGAACGGCCGTCCCGCGCCACCGGAGCACGGCGTGCGCGCCCACGTGCAAAACCCGAGCGCCTTCCTATTCGTCGCGGACGGCGGCGACGGTGTCTGCGGCATGGCCGTCGGGATGCCGGGTTTGGCCGACGACGGTGCGGGCCCACCGATAGAAGGCCTCTGCCACGTTGGAGCCGTCTTCGTCGCGCCTGACCGCTGGGGCGAGGGCCTCGGCGGTCGCCTCGTGGACGCCGTTCTCGCGGAGGCACGCAATCGCGGCTACGACCGGGCGCAGCTCTGGGCGCACGCCGACAACGCCCGCGCCCACCACCTCTACGAAAACCGCGGCTTCCGGCGCACCGGCCGCCAGACAGAAGACGACGTCGACGAGACCATCGTTCACTACGAGCGCGATCTGTAGGGGCTGGTTTGAGACGCCTGGCGCACCGGGGCCGGGCAGCCGCGCCGAATATCCATTACAAGGAGGCACGGATGACCTCAGACGACTGGCGCGGCGAGTGGCGGGAAGCGAACAGGTCTAATTG
>CAXTDD010000230.1:0-5296 GCA_964242955.1 uncultured Rubrobacteraceae bacterium
ATCCTGCACCGCAGGGCCGACGGTTCTTACGGCGGCTCGGCCAGGGCCGGCGAGACGGACGTCGACCTGTACGGCGCCCTGTACTCCGTCAGGGGCCTGATGGGCGAGTGGGGCGGACACCGCAAGGCCGCGGGCCTCTCCGTGAATCCCGGTCAGTTCGACGCCTTCGTCGCCGGCGTCAACGAGGCGGTCAGGGCGCAGCAGGCCGAGGACCCGGAGGTCTTCGTGCCGGCGCTGGAGGTGGACGCCGAGATACCGCTGGAGAGCGTCCGGAACGGCCTGCTCGACTGGCACGAGAAGCTGGCACCCTTCGGGAGCGGCAACCACAGGCCCGTCTTCGCGACCGAAGGGTTGAAGATAGAGGGCTCGCGCCAGCTTTGGGAGGGCATGAACCTGGTGAGCCTGGCCGGTGGCGTGAAGGCCAGGATGGCTGGAGATTCAAACGATTTGCCGGACGGTGCCTTCGACGCGGCCTACACCGTCTCCCGCAGCAGGTACTCCGGGCAGGCGGAGCTTCAGATAGTGGACGTCAGGTAAACCTTTGAACGCCGTCGGGGTGGACGTGGGCGGCACCAAGATCTCCGCCGGTCTCGCCAGGGACGCCGTCGGCGGGTACGTGCTCGGCGGCTAAAGCAGCATGCCCCTCGCCGTCGTCCCGACCCCGATAGGCAACCTGGAGGACATCACGCTCCGCTCTTTACGCTACCTGCGCGAGGCCGACCTCGTCGCCTGCGAGGACACCCGCCGCACCGGGCGGCTGCTCGCCTACTACGAGATCAAGAAGCCCCTCATCCCGTACCACGAGCACAACGAGGAACGCCTGGCCGCCGACCTCGCCGAACGGGCGGCGACGGAGCGCGTGGTCCTCGTCTCCGACGCGGGGATGCCGCTCGTCTCGGACCCCGGCTACCGGCTCGTCGCCGCCTGCATCGAAGCCGGCGTCGGGGTCGAGGTCCTGCCGGGACCGTCGGCCGCCCTCACGGCGCTAGCGGCATCCGGTCTGCCCGCGGACACGTTCGTCTTTCTCGGCTTTCTTCCCCGCAAGGGCCGGGATCGCAAGGAGTTGCTCGAAAGGATCTCTGGAGAACCATCGACCTTCGTCCTTTTCGAGTCCCCGCACCGGCTCGGCAAGACACTGGCGGACCTTCCGCCAGAGACCCCGGTCGCGGTCTGCAGGGAGCTTACGAAGCTGCACGAGGAGGTCTACCGCGGGACGGCGGCGGGGGCGGCGGAGCACTTCTCCGGGACTGTGAAAGGAGAGATCGTGCTGGTCGTGAGGGGCGGAACGTCCGCTACCATGGACAGCCTCGAAGACGCCGTGGGCCGGGCGCGGGAATACGTAGAGGGCGGCGAGAGCCCGTCGCGGGCGGCGGCGCGGGCGGCCAGGGAGACCGGCTTCAAGAAGGGCGAGGTCTACGACCGGGTCGCGAAAGGTGGGTGAGATCCCCTACACCATCTGCTTCTGCGTGAGCGGGCAAAGCGTCCTGATGCTCCACAGGAGCAGGCCGCCGAACGCCGGCCTGTGGAACGGTCTTGGCGGCAAAATCTCCGCGGGCGAAACGCCGCTCGAATGCGTCAGGCGCGAGGTGCTGGAAGAGGCCGGGATCGACCTGAGGAGAACTGGAAAGCTCCGCTTCGGGGGCGTCGTGAGGTGGGCCGCGGGCGTGGACCCGACCGGCCCCAGCACGGGTATGCACGCCTTCGTGGCCGAGTTGCCGGAGGACCGGCCGGTCCATCGGGATGGGTGGATGAGTGAAGAGGGACGGCTCTGCTGGAAGCCGCTGGCCTGGGCCTGCGACCCGGAGAACGGGGACGTGGTGAGCAACGTGCCGCGTTTTCTCCCGGGGATGCTCCGAAGCGCGGGGCCGATGGAGTATCGTTGCGAGTACGCGGGTGGGCGGTTGGTGGGTCTGACGGAGGTGCCGTTGTGATCCCGCCGGGCCGTGGCGCTCTGTATAATTCGGCCCGCTGATGTCTGTCGGGGAGAGGGGCACCATGCTGGTGGACTCGCACACGCACCTCTTGAGGCTGGAGGTCTCGCCGGAGGAAGCGGTGAGGGAGGCCGCACAGGCGGGGGTCGGGGCGGTGGTGAACGTCGGGACCGAGGTCGAGGATTCGCGGCGCGGGGCGGAGCTTGCGGTCGCCCTGCCGAACGTGTACTCGACGGCGGGGATACACCCCCACAACGCCGGGACCTACACCGCCGCCGACCTGGAGAAGCTCGCGGGGCTCTGCGAGTCGCCGGGCATCGTGGCGCTCGGGGAGGTCGGGTTGGACTACTACCGGTCCGAGTGGTCCAAGGACGTGCAGCAGGCGTTGTTCGAGGATGCGATCTCGCTGGCGAACGACACGCGGCTGCCGCTCGTGATCCACTCCAGGCAGGCCTTCGCGGATACGATGGCCTACCTGGGAAGCGCCCGCGTGCCCGTCGTCCTCCACTGCTTCGAGGGCGGCGACCGGGAGGTGCGGGAGGCGACCGAGCGCGACTACTTCGTCGGCCTCGCCGGCAACGTCACCTACAAGAACAACGAGACGGCCAGGGTGTTGCGCCTCATAAACGAGGACCGCATCCTGGTCGAGACGGACGCCCCCTACCTGAGCCCCCAGCCCGTGCTGGGCACGAAGAACGCGCCCAAGAACGTCACCCATACGGCCGCCTTCGTCGCCGAGCGGCTCGGTATCGAGGACGACGAGCTCGCCACCACCACCACCCGCAACGCCCGAAACTTCTACGGCCTCCCGCTCGAGGTGTGATCGCGTGAGCGGTTGTGCCTGATCCCGGCCGGCCAAAGAAGCGCCTGGGCCAGCACTTCCTGAAGGACCCGAACACGGCCCGCATCGTCGCCTCCGGCGTCGAGGCCGGGGACGTGGTGCTCGAGATCGGCCCGGGACGCGGCTTCTTGACGGGATTTCTCGCCGAGAGGGCGAAGCTGGTACACGCCGTGGAACTCGACCCTGACGTGCTGCCCGCCCTGCGCGCGGCCGTGGGCCGACGGAGCAACGTCCGGATTCACGAGGGCGACGCGCTCCGCTTCGATTACTCGATCCTCGACCCGGCCCCGAACAAGATGGTCGCCAACCTGCCCTACAACGTGGCCGCGCCGCTGGTGTTGATGCTGCTGGAGAGGGTCGCGTGCCTGAGGACGTTGCGGTTCATGGTTCAGTTGGAGGTGGCCCGCCGGATGGCGGCGGTGCGGGGGACGAAGGACTACGCGTCCTACGCGGTGCTCGTCGGGTTGCTTGCCGGGGTGAAGATCCCGCACAGGGTGCCGCCCACGGTCTTCGACCCGCCGCCCAGGGTACACTCGGCCGTCGTGGAGATGGAGCGCAGGGAGCCGCCGAAAGACTACGCCCGGGTGAAGAGCCTTGTCGGGGGCGCGTTCCGGAGCCGCCGCCAGCGGCTCGTCAACAACCTGCCCGAGCCCGCCCGGGCCGCGGCGCCGCGGGCGCTGACGTCCCTCGGTTACGGGCCGGATGCGCGGGCCGAGGAGCTCTTGCCCGAGGACTTTGTGGCACTCTACCGGGCGTTGTCGTGGGCCGTGTGATGCGCCTGGTCCGGCTGAAAGCCTACGCCAAGGTCAACTACGCGCTCGACGTTGTCGGTGTGCGGGATGACGGGTACCACGAGATCCGGATGGTCGTGCAGAGCGTCTCGCTGGCCGACGAGGTGAAGATAGAGCGGACCGGCGGGGGCTTCGAGCTCCTGATCGAGCCGGAGGGCATCAGCATCGGGCCGCGGGAGGAGAACACGGTCTACAGGGCCTGGCAAACCTTGCGCGGGCGCGCCGGGGAGGACCTGCCGGTAAGGGTGACGCTCCGCAAGAGTATCCCGGCGGGGGCCGGCCTCGGCGGCGGCTCCACGGACGCGGCGGCGGTCCTGCGCGGCCTCGACGGGCTCTTCGGCCTCGGCCTCTCCGTCGACGAGCTGCGCGACGCCGGGAAGGACATCGGGGCCGACGTGCCGTTCTGCCTCTCGGGCGGGACGGCGCTCGGGGAGGGCGTCGGGGAGACCCTGACGCGGCTGCCCGCGCCGCCGGAACACCGGCTCTTGATCGTCAAACCCTTCAGGGGCGCCGATACCGGGAAGATCTACCGCGCCTACGACGCGGACCCCATGAAGAGCGCGGACTCCGCGGGACCCGTAACGGAGGCGCTCCGGGCCGGGGACCTCGGCGCGCTCGCCGGGGCCCTGGGCAACGACCTCGCGCCCGTCACCAAATGCGCGCTGCCCGAGGTCGCGGAGCTTGAAGCGGGGCTGCTGCAGGCTGGCGCCCTGGGCGCCTCGATGACGGGGACCGGGACGGCCGTGTACGGGCTGTTCGGGGACGAGGACGCGGCCCTGGCGGCGAAGGAGAAGGTCGCCGGCGTCCACTTCGCCGGCGTCTACGCGCCCGTGTTGCGCGGGTCTGAGGAGATCTAGGCTGGAGGTTCCGGTCTCGGTCAAGGGCGTGCTCCTGAACCGGGATCGGGTCGTGCTGCTGCGCAACGACCGCGCGGAGTGGGAGTTGCCCGGCGGCAGGTTCGAGGCCGGCGAGACCCCGCAAGGATGCGTGGCGCGCGAGATCCTGGAAGAGCTGAACCTTTCCGTCGAGGTTGGCCCCATTCTCGACGCCTGGGTCTACGAGCCCATCCCGGGGCGGCGGGTGCTCGTGCTGGCCTACGGGTGTTTCGCGCAGCACTTCGGTGGGATGGTCCACTCGGGGGAGCATACGCAGGTGCGGGTCTTCGGGCTGGATGAGATCGGGGGCATAAACCTGCCGGCGGGGTACGGGCGGGCGATCCGGGCCTGGGTTCGACACCCGGCGTTGTCCTCTGATGCCGGTTGATGGCGGGTGGTTAGACGCCCCGCCGGGGCGTCTCTACGGGGTTGGGTGTGTTTGGTGCGTTACATCGTTTGGGGCGACTCTCTGACGGGGCATATGGGCTCCGGTATAATCGCGGCGTCGCGAAGACGCAGCGGTTTTGGGGCGTGGCCAAGAGGCAAGGCACCGGGTTTTGGTCCCGGGATCGCAGGTTCGAATCCTGCCGCCCCAGCATCGAGGGTCCGCGACCGGAGACGAGGAACGATAGGAGTTGTTCAAGCCCATGTCCCACAGCTCGCCGATCTTCGCCGTGGTCCTGGCGGCCGGCAGGGGAACCCGGATGAAATCCAACCGGGCGAAGGTGCTGCACACCCTCTGCGGCGTCCCGATGGTCAACTACGTCATAGAGGCGACTAGGCCCCTCGTGCCGGAGGGGCTTTTCGTCGTCGTGGGCCACCAGGCCGACCTGGTCGAGGCCGTGCTCCCGTCCGACG
>CAXTDD010000231.1:0-5245 GCA_964242955.1 uncultured Rubrobacteraceae bacterium
GTCGCGTTTGCCGGGCGGTCGTGGGCGGAGATGCCGGTCTTTTCGGACCGGGCGTCGGGACGTCGGACGTCCCGAGCAACGCCCACCCCTGTTTGGCTGCGTGCTGAAAGTCCCCGGAGGGGACGTGCTGAAAGGCGCGCAGCGCCGTGCTGAGAGCGCAGGCGTTAGCCGGAGCGTGCTGACAAGCGCGACCGGAGGGAGCAAGCGTGCTCTTCACTAGCAGTATCTCGCTACGAATCGGCGGTCTATGCGGTGCTTGATCCGTAGTGCCAGGCGGCTCCGGTTGGTGAGCGGGCCGTAGATGGCGAGGCCGGTTCCGTCACCGAGCTCGAGGATGTAGAGGTAGTAGCGCTGCGGTTTGTAGGGGATCAACGGTTTGCCGCCGGGGATGGCCTGGAGGTTGTGGTGGAGGACGGGGCCCTGGCGGACGGCATAGACGCCGAAGCGGGGCAGGCGTCCGCCGCGGAAGGCCACCGCGTCGCCGCCGCCGAAGATTCTCGGGTCGTTGGGGCTCTGGAGGTGGCGATTCACCCACAGGGCGCCGTCGCCGCCGGTCGCCAGGCGCGAGCGCTGGAAGAGGTCGGGCGGCGTTACGCCGGTGGCGGCCAAGATCAGGCCGGCCTCTGCTCTCCGTCCGCCCTGCAGAATAACTGTTCCGACTCGTGGCTCCGCCTTCTGGCCCACCATTACCTCGACACCGGCGTCCTGCAGGCGCTCGAGCATGAGATGACGGGCTTTCTTCGGGGAGGTGGGCAGGAGGTCCGGTCCGGCCTCGATTAGCGTCACCTCTTCTTCGTGTCCCAGGCTTCGCGTCAGCGCCGCTACGTTGGCGGCGACCTCGCACCCGGCGGCGCCCCCGCCGACGATCACGACGCTCCTGGATCCTCCGGAGGAGATGAGCCGGTCGCGGACGTCTGCGAGGTTGGAGACGGGTTTTACAGGGACCACCCCGTGCCCGCCGCGCGCCTCGCTTCCGGCGGCGAACGAGGCAGCGTCGTAGCGCACCTCCGTGCCGTCATCCAAGATCAGGGCGCGGGCTTCGGGGTTTACTCGGTGGACGCGGGCTTGCACGAAGCATCCGCCGCCCCGCTCGACGAGGCGGCGGAGGTCGATCCTGTTCTCATCACGGCCGTAGGAGCCGGAGATCACGCCCGTCGCCATGCCCGAATAGTAGAGAAACGGGGACGGGTCCACGAGGATTACGTCGAAGCCACTGCGGGTCAGCTCGCCCGTGCGGAGCAGCGTGAAGAGGTGGGCGTGGCCGCCGCCGGCGAGGGCTATCGTGGGTCTGGTGGGCCTCTCTCTCACCCCGCCGTTATATACCTCAAAAGGAGTATGTTTGCGGGATGCTTGGACTAACACCACAAGAATGCCGTATACTTCCCGCAACGATTTTCGAGGGCCGTAGGAGGCGCCGTGACGGAACCGAGCACCGGGAGAGATTACAGGAGGCGATGCCACGGACAGGCTAACGAGGAGACGCGATGATCGAGTTTAAGGACGTAAGCAAGACGTATGCCGGCACGGACACGCCGGTCGTTCAGGACCTCTCCTTCACGATAGAAGACGGGGAGATCTGTGTTCTGGTGGGGCCTTCGGGGTGCGGTAAGACCACGAGCATGAGGATGGTCAACCGCCTCATCGAGCCTTCGAGCGGCGAGATCCTGATCGACGGCGAGAAGAACACGTCGATGAGCGGCACGCAACTGCGGCGCAAGATCGGCTACGCCATCCAGCAGACGGGGCTCTTCCCGCACCGCACCATCGCCGACAACATCGGCACGGTGCCGGGTCTCCTCGGATGGGACAAGGGCCGCATCGCGAGCCGGGCCGACGAGTTGCTCGACCTCGTGGGCCTCGCGCCCGACCAGTACAGGGACCGTTATCCCGCGGAGCTCTCGGGCGGCCAGCAGCAGCGCGTCGGGGTCGCGCGGGCGCTGGCGGCCGACCCCCCGATCATGCTCATGGACGAGCCTTTCGGCGCGGTCGACCCGATCACGCGCGACAGGCTCCAGAACGAGTTCCTCCACATCCAGGACGACATCAAGAAGACCATAGTCTTCGTCACCCACGACATCGACGAGGGCATAAAGATGGGCGACAGGATCGCCATCCTGAAAGAGGGCGGCATCCTCGCCCAGTACGACACGCCGGAGAACGTGCTCGTCAACCCGGCCTCCGAGTTCGTGCAGTCGTTCGTGGGCGGCGACCGGGTGCTCAAGCGCCTCTCGCTGACAAGGGTCGGCGACGTGGACCTCGAGCCGGCGAACGGCAGCGGCGACACCCTGCCCCACATAGACGCGGATTGGACTCTGAGGGACGCGCTCTCGGAGATCATCGGCGCGGGTGCTGACCGGGGCCTCGTGGTGACCGACGGCGAGAGCAACGGCGGTTCGCGCGGCACCATCACGCTCGACTCCATAAGGAAGATCTCCCACGGCGCAGGGGAGCCGCGTGGATAGCGCCGACGACCCTCCGACGGCCTCGGCTTTCCTCTTCCAGGCCGAGTTCGCCTCCGAGGAGCAGCAGCAGAAGGGCTTCATAGACTGGGAGTGGCTCGGGGAGAACTTCGTCGAGGACGTGGTGCCGGCCTTCCTGCAGCACATCTACCTGTGCGGCGTCTCCCTGGTTATAGCGCTCGCGATCTCGCTGCCGCTCGGGATACTCGCCGCCCGGTACAGGGGACTCTACGGCCCGCTCACGGCCATCACGGGGTTTCTCTACACCATACCGAGCTTCGCGATGTTCACGTTCATGCTGGCCCTCGGCCTCTCGGTCGGGGTGACGCCCGCCATCATCGCCCTGGTGCTGTACTCGCTCCTAGTCCTAATCCGCAACGTGGTCACGGGGCTCGACTCCGTGCCGCCGGAGACCAAAGACGCCGCGCGCGGGATGGGGCTGACCGACCGGCAGATACTCTGGCGGGTCGAGATGCCGCTGGCGCTCCCGGTGATCGTGGCCGGCATGCGCATAGCCGTCGTCACGGTCATCGGTATCGCGGTGCTCGGCGACATCATCGGCGCGGGCGGGCTCGGGACCCTGATCTTCAGCGGTATCCAGCGCAACTTCCCGACCCTGTACGTCACAGGAGCGCTCATGGCGACGCTGCTCGCCATCGCGGCCGACCTGTTATTTGTGAGGACCGAACGCATCTTGAGCCCGTGGTCGCGAGCGAGGGGAGCGCGCTAGATGGATAGGATACTCGCCGTTTTCCAGCGGCCCGACTTTGTAGAGAACTTCATCATCCACATCGAGCTGTCGGTGCTCGCGGTGCTTTTCGGGCTTCTGATCGCGCTGCCCGTAGCCATACTCGTCAACCGCTCGGATTCGGCCTCGACGTTCGCGATCAACGTAGGCAACCTCGGACGCGCGGTGCCGTCGCTGGCTATCCTGGCGCTGATGATTCCGTTCTTCGGGATAGGCTTCGACAACGCCCTGGTCGCCCTGACGCTCCTCGCCATCGCCCCGATCCTTATAAACGCGGTGGTGGGGCTCCGGCAGGTCAACGCGCAGATCATCGACGCCGCAAAAGGCATGGGGCTCTCGGGCCGCCAGATACTCTCGGGCATTCAGCTACCGATAGCCGCCCCGATCATCTTCGCCGGCATCAGGACCTCGGCGGTGCAGGTGGTGGCGAGCGCGACCTTCGCGACGTTCGTCGGCGGGGGCGGCCTGGGCGACTACATAGTCGAGGGCTACCAGCGCAACGACCTCTCCATCTCCCTGGCCGGCGCCTTCGCCGTGGCGGTCCTGGCGATCGTCACGGAGGTGGGGTTCGGCGGGCTACAGAGGACCTTTACCCCCAAGGGGCTCAGGCTGGCGCAGGCCCGGGCGAGGACCAAATGACCGAAAAAACCACGAAAGAGGAGAAAAGAGTGAAGAACAAGACCATACTTACCCGGGCCATAACGACGCTTCTCGTGGCCGCCCTGGTCTCCACGCTGGCCGCCTGCGGCGGTGGCGGCGGCGGTGGCGACAGCAGCGGTTCGTCCGAGAACCTCGGCAAGGGCAAATCGGTCACCGTAAGCTCGAAGAAGTTCACCGAGCAGGTGGTTTTGGGCGAGTTGTACGCGCAGGCTTTGGCGGACAAGGGTTGGGACGTGGAGAAGCGTCTGAACCTGGGCTCCGAGCAGGTCATGGACCGGTCCCTGCAGGACGGCTCCATCGACATCTACCCCGAGTACACGGGCACGGCGTTTATCGCCATCTTGAAGAGGGACCCTGCGGACGCGCCGAACTCGGCCGACAGGACCTACGAGATCGTGAGCAAATACTACGAGAACCGCAAGGACACGCCGATGAAGATGCTCAAGTCGGTGAACTTCGACAACAACTACGGCATCGTGATGAAGACCGCCAAGGCCGAAGAGTTGGGCATCACGACGCTCGACGACCTCGCGGATAACTCCGACCAGCTCATATTCTCCTCATACTCCGAGTTCCAGAACCGCTCCGACGGCTTCCCGAACATGCAGAAGAACTACGACGACGGCTTCAAGTTCAAGGACATCAAGATCATCAACGAGATCGGCATCCGCTACAACGCGCTCGCCGACAACGAGGCCGACGTCGGCATCGGGTTCACCACCGACGGACAGCTCGCCTCGCCCAAGCTGCGGGTGATCGAGGACACCGAGGAGATCTGGCCGATCTACCACTCGGCCCCCGTCACCACCCAGAAGTTCCTGAAGGCGAACCCGAAGGCCGAGCAGGTTCTCAACGAGGTCACCTCGAGCCTGACCGCCGACAAGATGCGCGCGCTCAACGGCGCCGTGGACCTGGAGCAGGAGGACCCGGAGGACGTCGCCCAGAATTACCTCCAGGAGGAAGGCATCATCCAGTAACGCCATTGTAACGATACCGAGCTTTCCGGCCGCCACGGGCTTGAAACGTGGCGGCCTTTGCTTGGTCGGAGGTAGGCGCGATGCTGCGAGGAACGGGTGATTACCGGATAGAACGCTGGTTCGCGAACGGTGTGCCGTTGGTATCGGTCCTGCCGGCAAGAACCGGTGCGTCGTTGCCGGTCGCGGTGATCTACCACCGTTTCTCGGGCCGGAGCACGGACGACCTGCTCCGCCTCGCCCTCCCCCTGGCCGACTCGGGCGTGGCGGCCGTCCTCCCGGAAGCCGCCCTGCACGGCGAACGCGCCCCCCAGGACTTCGACGCCCGCCTGGCCGAAGACCGCGACGGCCTGTTCACCGACGTCCTGGACGGTACCGTCCGGGAGGCGGACGAGGTCCTCGGC
>CAXTDD010000232.1:0-5238 GCA_964242955.1 uncultured Rubrobacteraceae bacterium
TGATCCTCGTGTAGCCCTTCTCCCGAAGCTCGCGCGCCACCGGCCCGAAGATGCGGGTCCCCCGCGGGGCCCCGTCCGGGTTGATGATGACGCCCGCGTTCTCGCCGAAGCGGATGTACGAGCCGTCGTTCCGGCGCGTCTCCTTCTTCGTCCTTACGACGACCGCCCGCACGACCTCGCCCTTCTTGACGGCACCGCCCGGCGTGGCCTCCTTGACCGTCGCCACGATGACGTCGCCAACGCCCGCGTTCCTGCGCTTGCTGCCGCCGAGAACACGAATGGTCAAGATACTTCTGGCGCCCGTGTTGTCGGCGACCCTTAGTCTGGATTCTTGCTGGATCACTACTCGGCCCTCGACACGATGTTGGCCAGCCGCCAGCGCTTGCGGGCGCTTATCGGGCGGGTCTCGATGATCCTGACCGTATCCCCGATGCGGGCCTCGTTGCTCTCGTCGTGCACCATGAACTTCTTGGAGCGGCGCACACGCTTCTTATACTTCGGGTGCCGGACCAGCGCCTCGACGGAGACCGTCACGGTCTTCTCCGGGGCGTCCGAGACCACGAGCCCGACCCGCTCTTTGCGGCGGTTGCGCTCGGTGTCGCTTTGGACCTGGCCCTCGTCCTGGTCCAGCGCCGGACCCTTGGCCGGGCCGGGATCCAGGCCCGCGTCGACCGTCGCGCCGCTCTCGACCCCCTCTATGAGGTCCTGCGGCGTCTCGGGAGGACGCTCCTCGGTGGCGCCTTCCGGGGTGCCCGACGGGGTCTCTTCCGGAGTCTCCTCCGGCGCCCCGTTCTGGTTTCTCTCTTCTTCTGTCACTATCCGTTCTCCTGCTGTTTCTGGTTCAGGACGGTGAGTATCCGGGCTATGTTCTTACGGACCTCTTTGATCTGTCCCGTGTTCTCCAACTGTCCTGTGGCGTGCTGGAAGCGCAGGTTGAAGAGCTCGCGCCGCGTGGCGGCGAGGCGATCCTCAAGCTGCGTTACGTCCAGTTCGCGCACTTCCGCGACCTTCATCTACTGTCCACCCCCCCGCGCCAGAAAGCGGGTCTTTATTGGGAGCTTCTGGGCCGCGAGGCTCATGGCCTCCCGCGCCAGCGTCTCGTCCACGCCGCTCATCTCGAACATCACGCGCCCGGGCTTGACCACCGCGACGTAGCCCTCCACGGAACCCTTGCCGCTTCCCATACGGGTCTCGGCCGCCTTCTTGGTAAAAGGCTTGTGGGGAAAGATGTTGATCCAGACCTTCCCCCCGCGCTTGATCTTCCTGGTCATCGCGATACGGGCCGCCTCTATCTGGCGGTTGGAGATCCAGGCCGGCTCCAAAGCCTGCAGCCCGTACTCGCCGAACTGCACGTCGGTGCCGCCCTTGGCCTGGCCCCGCATCTTGCCCCTGTGGGGCTTCCTGTACTTGAGCTTCTTCGGTACCAGCATCGTCCTACCGCCTGATCGCTTCTGGCTGCTCGTCGTGGACGCCGTGGTTGATCCAGACCTTCACGCCGATCTGGCCCATCTGCGTCTTGGCCTCGCGGAACCCGTAATCTATGTCCGCATCCAGCGTGTGCAACGGCACCCGGCCCTCGGAGATCGTCTCCTCCCGGCTCATCTCGATGCCGCCGAGCCTTCCGCCGCAACGGATCCTGGCGCCCTGCGCCCCGCTCCGCATGGAAGAGGTGAGAGCCCGCTTCATCGTCCGCCGGAAGGCCGCCCGGCCCGCGAGCTGCTCCGCGATGGACTCGGCCACGAGCGCCGCGTTCAGCTCGGGCCGCGGGACCTCGCGCACGTTGACCTGGACCTTCTTCTTGGTCAGGCGCTCTAGCTCGCCCCTCAGTGCGTCGACCTCAGAACCGCCCTTACCGATGACGATGCCGGGACGGGCGGTATGGATGTCCACCGCGATCTCGCCCTGCTCGGCGGCCTTACGGATCCTGACGTCGGCTATGCCGGCGCGGGTGAGCTTCTTCTCGATGTGGTCCCGGATCTTGAGGTCCTCGCCGAGCAACGCGGCGTAGTCCCTGTCCGAGTACCAACTGCTCTTGAAATCTACCTTCTCGCCCTTGCGCTTGACGCCGAGGCGGAAGCCCTCCGGATGTACTTTCTGACCCATGCTACTCCTCGTCCTCGTCTCCGGGTGTGCCCACCAAAACGCCGGCGGGAGCGCCGAGCACGACGCTTATGTGGCTGGTTCGCTTGCGGATCATGGTCGCCCGGCCCATCGCCCTTGCCCTGTACCTCTTGATGGTCGGGCCCTCGTCCACACGGACGTCCCTCACGAACAGCGCGTCGATATCGGCGTCGTCGTTGTGCTCCGCGTTCGCGGCGGCGCTCTTGATGACGTCGCCGACGATGCCGGCGGCCCGCTTGTTGGTGAACTGCAGGATGGTGACGGCCTCTGGAACGCTCTTGCCCCTGACCTCGTCCGCCACCAGCCGCGCCTTGCGCGGGGCTATGCGGACGAACTTGGCGACGGCCTTCATCGGCGCCTCGCCGTCCGGTCGCTCTTGACGTGGGTGCGGAAGGTCCGCGTCGGGGCGAACTCGCCGAGCTTGTGGCCCACCATGTTCTCCGTGCAGTAGACGGGCACGTGCTTGCGCCCGTCGTGGACGGCGATGGTGTGGCCGACGAACTCGGGGTAGACCACCGAGGCGCGGCTCCACGTCTTGAGCATCCGCTTCTCGTTGTTCTCGTTCATGCGGAGGATGCGCTCCATCAGGCGCTCCTCTACGAACGGCTCTTTCTTCGATGAGCGCGTCACCTAGCGCCTCCTTCCTTTCCTGCGCCGGCGCACGATCATGGCGTCCGAACGCTTGTGCTTCTTACGTGTAGGGGACCCTTGAGTGATCTTGCCCCACGGTGTAACGGGCGCACGACCCGGCGTGCTCTTACCCTCGCCACCACCGTGCGGGTGGTCAACCGGGTTCATAACCGTACCGCGCACCGTGGGACGGATCCCCAGATGCCGCTTCCGGCCGGCCTTGCCCCACCTGACGTTCTGGTGCGACTGGTTCCCGACGACACCGACGGTGGCCCGGCACTCCGAGCGGACCCTGCGGCGCTCGCCGCTCGGGAGCCTGAGCGTCACCAGGGCGCCCTCGCGCGCCGTAAGCTGCGCGCTGGTGCCCGCGCTGCGGGCCATCTGGGCCCCGCGGCCGGGCTCGAGCTCGACCGCGTGGACCACCGTACCGACCGGGATGCGGTTCAGCGGCAGCGTGTTGCCGACGTCCACCTCGGCGTCGGGGCCGCTCTCCACGAGCGAGCCGACCGTGAGGTTGCGGGGGGCGAGGATGTAGCGCTTCTCGCCGTCGTGGTAGTGGAGCAGGGCGATGTTCGCCGAGCGGTTCGGGTCGTACTCGATAGCCGCGACCGTCGCCGGCACGCCGTCCTTGCGCCGCTTGAAGTCTATGAGCCGGTAGCGCCGCTTGTGGCCGCCGCCGATGTGGCGGGTCGTGATGCGGCCGTGGTTGTTCCGGCCGCCGGTCTTGTGCAGCTTACGGGTAAGCTTCTTCTCCGGTTTGTCCCGTGTAACCGAATCGCGCGTGAGGACCGAGGAGTTCCTGCGGCCCGCGCTCGTCGGCCTGTAACGTCTCGCAGGCATCCTAGACTCCCTCGAACAGCTCTATGCTCTCGCCCGGCGCCAGCTTCACGACCGCCTTCTTCCACGTGGCGGTCCGGCCCCTGGTGAGGCCCTGGCGCTTGGGCTTGCTCTTGACGTTCACCGTGTTGACCCTCGCGACGCTAACGTCGAAGGCTCCCTCGACGGCGCGTTTGATCTGGTTCTTGTTCGCCCGCTTGTCAACCTGGAAGGTGTACTGCCCCTCGGTCTCGATGAGGTTGTAGCTCCTCTCCGAGATGACCGGACGGATGATTACCTGATGCGGATCCACTACCCCTCCTCCCGGTTCCCGGCGAGCTTCGAGTAGGCAGCCCGCGAGAAAACGACCTCGCGCGCCCGGAGCAACTCGTAGACCCCGTACTCCCTGGGACCCGTGACCGTTACCTTCGGCAGGTTCCTGAAAGAGAGCGCCGCGTTGGCGTCGTCCTCCGTCAGCACCACCAGCACCGGGCCCTCGACCTCCATGTTCTTGAGCAGGTCCTTCGCCTGCTTGGTGGAGGGCGCGTCGAACGCGAGCGAGTCGACGACGTAGACCTCGCCGTCGGCGGCCTTGGCCGACAGCGCTCCGTCGAAGGCGGCCCTCGCTTCCTTGCGGTTTATGCGCTTGCCGTAGCGGGCCGGCTTGGTCTTGGGGCCGCCCCAGGTGCCGCCGCCGTGGCGGGTCGGGGACTGGGCGGCGCCCGCGCGGGCGCGGCCCGTGCCCTTCTGCCGGTACAGCTTCGCCCCGGAGCCCCGGACGTCGCTGCGCCCCTTGGTGTGGGCCGTGTAGCGCCGCCGTCCTTCGAGCTCGGCGACGACGGCCCGGTGTATGACGTGCTCGTTCGGCTCCGTCCCGAAGCGCGGACCTTCGAGGTCCAGCGAGGACGTGCTGCCGTTGCGGGCGTCGAAGAGATGCGCCTGCGCCATCCTACTCACCCGCCTTTCTGATCTTCACAACAGCGTTCCTGCCGCCGGGGACACCGCCGCGAACCCAGAGCTCGCCCTTCTCGGCGTCCACCGCGATGACCTCCAGGTTCCTCACCGTGGCGGTCTTGTTGCCCATCTGTCCCGGCATCTTCTGGCCCTTGAAGATACGGGCCGGGTCAGCCGAGGCACCTGCCGAGCCGGGGGCCCTGACGTTGTGCGAGCCGTGGCTCACCGGGCCGCGGGCGAAGCCGTGACGCTTGATCGTCCCCTGGAAACCCTTGCCCTTGGATACCGAGCTGACGTGGACCCTGTCGCCCACCTCGAAGACATCGGCCCCGATGGTGCCGCCGACCTCGCCCGTCACGCCGCGAAGCTCCCTGAGGTACTTGCGGGGCGGGGCGTCCACCTTGGCGAACGTGCCCGCGTGGGGCTTGTTCGTGCGGCTGGACTTCGCGGCGCCGAAGCCGACCTGGACGGCCTCGTAGCCGTCTTCGTCGGCCGTGCGGACCGCGGTCACCAAGTTGGGCTCGACCTCGATCACGGTGACGCCGACCAGCCTGGCGTCGTCGCGGAAGGCCCGGGTCATCTGCTTTTTCTTTCCGAAAACTGCCGTAGCCATAGCCTTAGGTCGCCTTGATCTCGATGTTTACGCCAGACGGCAGGTCCAACCGCTGCAACGAGTCAACCGTGCGCGGCGTGGGCTGCTGGATGTCTATGAGGCGC
>CAXTDD010000233.1:0-5234 GCA_964242955.1 uncultured Rubrobacteraceae bacterium
CCGACCCCTTACCCGTCACAAAGCGGGAACCCCCACCGAGCCGGGGATAGACCGTCGTACGACTGTCGCCACGCCCATGCCTCTCACGCGTAGTGGTTAATTCTCGAGTCCCGTTTCGTTTCCTGGGAACGGGAATAGGCGAGACCCCTGGCAGCTTCGGGGATGCGGAGGAGTTCGGGAGGCTACTTTGCTCGTGGCGAGGACAAGCACGCGCGGCGTCGTGGACGAGGTCATCCTCCGAGCTGGTTCAGGAGTTCTCTCAGCCTCGCCGCGTCCATCGGCGGTATCCCGGTCAGGAAGCTGGAGCGCACCTCGCTGTTGTCTTCGGGGAGGCCGGTGTGTTCGTGGTCGGGCTGCACGGGCAGGTGACCGTGGTGGTCGGCGGCGTCGAACCTGTACACCTGTTTCCCTCGGGCGTCGAGTATCACGTAGGCGTAGTCGAACCTGCTCGGCACGCGAAGGATGACCTCGTAGCCGCTCTCTCGTCGGCCCACGACTTGGTAGCGGTCCGGGGCACGCCTCACTATCGAGCAGGCCAACTCGTCCCTGAGGACCCGCTCGCCCATCTCGAAGATCTCTTGCCGCGAAACCGGGCGGACCTCGAACGGCCAGACGTCCCCGAACTTCTCCGCGACGAAGTGGAACAGCGAGGGGAAACGCTCGGCCTCTTTCCGACATTCCGGGCACAGATGCACGCCGAGCATCAGGCCCCCGACGAACGTGGTGGTGGACAACCCTTCGTACCGTTTCTTGCACACCGAGCAGAGGTCCGACGCCAGGAGGATGCCCTGGTTCGCGACCCCGGCGGTCCTTCTGCCCCCGTGAATCGTCGCGAAGGGCGCGGTCGTGGGTGCCAGCCTCTTCCTGAACGCCCTCACCCGCTCGCGCCGACCGTCTTTCCCGACGAGCCTCTCGACCTCCGAACGGCTTATCGGCTTGAAGTCGAAGCCTTTCTGCCTGAAGTTGACAAGCGAAGCGGCCACGTCTTGCTTCATGGGCCGCTGACGATGCGTGTATACCCGTGCCCAGGGCGAGAGGTCGCTCGGGGTGTAAAGGGCACGGAAAACGAAATGCTCGTCGCTCAGAGACGCGAACACCTTCCTGGAGTCCGCGAGCATCGAACCGAACTGCCCGACGTCGTCCAGTTCGACGCCCATGAAGGGCGCGGAGTCCGGCATGTTCGCCGCGCAGAAACAGCACACGAGTTTGTCGACGCCCTTGCCCTCCAGGCCGAAGTGGAAGGCCACCGAGGCCGCACCCTCTGTCGTCAGCATCCGTCACTCCAAGCTCGAACGGCGTGGTCGCATGGCGAGCCCGCACGAAGGCCGAAACCATGTGTCGTGAGTTTCTTGCGTGGTTGTTAATTTTTCAAGCCCCGGATTCCCGCTTGTGGCAAACTGGCCGCGGTGCGTCGAGCACCTTCGGGAACCGGGAGACGCACCGTCGAAACACGCGCCGAGGGAAGGGCGGGGTCGCGGGTGCCGGGCTGGCTGAAGTGGGACGGTATAGGGTGCTTGGGCCTGATTGCCCTGGTCGTCCTGCCGGACCTCAGCAGTCCTCATAATCGTCGCCGCACGATTCGACAAAGGCGGTGGGGTCGTATTCGTCGAGCCCGAGGTCCTCTTCCCTGTCGGAAAGGTTGAAGAACGAGCCCGAGCCTTCGTCGACCTCTACGTCGGCCGCCACCCAGTCGCCGCCCTCGCGCGTCATCACCATCCAAAGGGCGTCCTGGCCGTACGCGCTTTCCTGCCTGTCGGGGCCGAGCCAGTCGGCGCCCGGGAACGCGAGGGCGACCCCCGCATCGCCGTCGATGCTCACCTGCACCCTGTAGCTGCCCTCTCCGTGGGTGCTCAAGGTGTAGTCGTCGTCCGCTCGCACGCCGGAGATGTCGGAGATGCGGGCCGTGCCCACCGTCTCTTCCTCGAAGTCCTCGTTGGTGATGGTCACGGGGAACGCCGGGAACGCCCCGGCCGCCCACTCCCGGGCCCCGTCGCCCAGCACGCCGTCGGGGGGCTCGGCCTCGGGGTCTTCGACGAGGGCCTGGATCGCGGCGTACGCCTCCGCGGCGGCCTGTTCCACCGCCTGGCGCTCAGTGTCCTCCGACCTCTGCTCACCGGCGGCCTGCGAGCGCAACTCGTCGGCGAGGCGCTCGAACTCCTCTCGGTCGGCGGCCTCCATCCGCAGCGTGTCACCCCCTTCGCCGGAAATCCGCAGCGTCAGGGTGTCGCCTTCTATGGTGCCGTTGGCGCTGGTGCCCTCGAACCCCCCGCCGTCGAAGGTGAGGTTGATGTTCTCGCCCTCGCGGGTGCCGGTGAACCCCGTCTCGGCGGTCTGGAACTCCGTCCCTTCCGAGCCGGCCAGGGAGAGCGAACCCGTCAGGTCTTCGGCGGCAGATTCGGTCCACTGGATATGGAAGACCAGGTCTACCCCCTCCTCCGACCTGCTGGTCACGAAGCTCTGCGGCCCGTCGCTGAGGCGGCAGGAGGTGGCGAGCATGGCCGCGATGATCGCAACGACCAAAGAGGTATAGGTTACAAGCATCCTTGCGGGCGAACGGTCGAAGACGGGTTGAGTTCTCACCGGAGACACTCCCCTCCTGAGCGTTTTGGGTGGCCGGAACAGTATGCGGGACCCCGGAGGAATTTGCCACCGCGCGGCCGACCGGCGGGCGGGAGGTCACTTCCGCCGGGCCGTCCCGCGAGTGTCCGGCGCGCTCGCTCGAGGCGGCAGCGGCGGCCATCGTCTCGGAGAGTCCCAGGATGGACGACCTCTCCGGCGGTAGAGTCCCGATTTCGGGTCTTTGGAACGCGTCTGTCCGCGCGTACGCTTACCGCAGAGAACGAGTCAAGCGGGAGGAGAGGCGTGTTCCGGGACTTCATCTACATGGACGTAAACCGCGTCCAGTCCATCATCGCCCAGTTGCAGCAGGGGCTGCTGAACGAGGTGCTGGAGGGGAAGACGGAGCAGACCTCGGGGAAGATGCGGATGGCTACGAACCTGCTCGCCATGCTGCTGCCCGTCAGCGTCTCCGGGTCCGTGGAGCACGGCAGGGGGTCGAGCCTCAGCGAGAGCCGGGTGCTCCACGACTACGCGTTCGAGGCGGCCCGACTCTCTCTCCAGGAAGGGGGCCTGCTCCTGGAGCGCGACGAACTCGACCGGGAGGGCGTCCCGAAAGACGGCTTCGTGTTGGTAAGGGGCGCGGCGCAGATCCTCGACTACGAGACGCTGCAGCGCATAGCCGAGAACCTCGACAGGCTCGACGACTTCTTCAACTCCGACGACACGCCCGCGCAGAGGAAGAAGCGTCGCAAGGAGAACAGGCCGTTCACGGAATCGAGCGTGCTCATCGAGACCTTCTTCAAGGACGCCATCCGCGTGAAGGTCGTCAACGAGCGGGGGTGCAGCTTCGTGGGCCCCCTCGACCGCGAGCACCTGCGCGAGGACGTGCGCGGCCTCATATACAAGCACGGCTCCACGCCGAAGGGGGAGTGGACCATGCTGGCCGAAATCAGCCGCGTGCCGTCGCCCGACGAGGACGCGGAGGGTAGCCTCGCGGGACTGATGGAGCGGTTGAGCGGGGAAGAGGAAACCTCGGTGTCCAACCAGATAGACCAGGTGGTGACGATGTTCAACGGCTTCCAGGAGTTCTTGGGCTCCGTCTCCTACCCCGACGTCGCTGTGTCGCCCGTAGCCGTCTACAGGGAAATCGAGGGCCGAGAGTAGACAGACCCCGACGGACGGGGACACCGACCTCGGGAACCTCCCGTGGTGTCCTGCTGGGACGGTGAGGGCGAGAGGCCGGGTCAGCGCCGCCCGCGGGCGGTGAACGCGGCCATGAGAACCCCGAACGCCGCGCCCGCGATGGCCCCCACCACCACGCCGAACACCAGCAAATACCAGGTGAAGCCGAAGAACGGGAGGAACGTGAAGAGCAGGACGAACAGCGCCCCCATTGCCGCCCCGAAGGGCACTCCCGTTCGCAACGCTGCGTTGGCAAATCGTCTCATACCCACAACCTACCAGAACGTCGCGCGGCGAGCTCGCGAGAGCGGCGGGTAATCCCCGGTCGGCCCGCGCCGCCGCCGACGCTCGGCCCGGACGCGAAGAACGACGGTGAAACGGCTATAGAGACATCACGGGTCGCGTTTCGGGCCATGAGCGTAAGCTGATGGCCCCCACCCCCCGCCTCCCGCCGGGCGTCGCGGAGAGGCTCGGAGCGGAGCTCTGTGCCTCGTCTCGGGGAAATTCGTCCCCCGCGTCGAGAATACCCCGTGACGCTCTCCCGAGGCGGCGACCTCCCGCGCGCGGGAGGTCGCCGCCCGCCGCGGGGGGGGTGGTGTGGTATAATCTCCCCCACCGGCGAGCGCCGGGGGGCGTGTGACGGCTCTCAGTCGATTCTGCGCGGACTCCGGGCGGCGTAGGCGAGACCGGCGACGACGGCAACCTGGGCCGGAACGCACAGCAGCGCCACGGTGACCGCCCCGAGAAACCCGCCCGCCGCGAGCCCGACGAAGACGAGGGCCACGAGGACGGTCGTCAGGGTATAGGAGGCCGCGAGCCGTCCCCACGTTATCGAGGAACCGGAAGGCGTCCCTCTAGCCCAGGAGCCCGAAAGCACCCACCGCCCATACCCCACGATGGGGTTCACGACGGCCCGCCCTCCTTCGCGGTTTCCTCGGCCTCTATCCGCGCCGCGTCTTCGGAGACCCTCTCGCGGAACGCCTCGGGGGAGAGCTGCTCGCCGTCGTTGTCGTAATAGCCGATGCCGGTGTTGTCTTCGGGGGAGGCGAACTTGGCTTCCGCGTTCCTCTTCTCGGTCATTCTTCTCCAATCTGATGCGGTGGAATCCATATCGGGCTCCGTCGGGCGTCTACCGACGGCCTTCCATCAGGGCTGCTATCCCCGGGTAGCGGTGGCCCCCGCCCCGGGCGACACGCAGAGCCCCGAGACCCCCGAAACCGGCGAAGACAGCGAGGCCCCCGAACCCGAGCGCCGGACCGGAGAACCCGATGAGCAGCCCGACGACGACGACCGCGGTCGCCGCCCACCAGAACGGCTGGGAGGCGTGGGAGGCCGCCGGGGAGGACATGCGGCGAGCCAAGATCCATACGACGGCATCGGCCACCGTCCACATCACGGCGACGAAGAAGCCCACGCCCGAGGCGGTGTCCGTGTCGCTGCCCGCCAGGGGGAAGAGTGCAAGTACCCGCGGCCCCGCCAAATTGAGGTGGGCC
>CAXTDD010000234.1:0-5230 GCA_964242955.1 uncultured Rubrobacteraceae bacterium
ATCACCCTCGACAAGCTGATCTGATGTCTACTCACCGGTCGTGAACGGCTCCCCGTCCCGTACCGGCGCGAGGGCGACCAATGCCGGCCGTTCGGCTTGGAGGCCGCGCCAACAGGGATCATCGCATCGATCGAAAACTAAGGAGGGCAAGATGACCACCATCTCGACCGAACAGGACGTAGTGACGCTCGTCAACGTCTTCACCGTGGCGCCGGAGGACCAGCAGCGCCTCGTCGATCTGCTCGTGGAGGCGACCGAGACGGCGATGAACGGGCTGGCCGGCTACGTCTCGGCCAACATCCACAAGAGCCTCGACGGCACGAAGGTCACGAACTACGCCCAGTGGAGGAGCCGCGAGGACTACGAGGCGATCTTCGAGAACCCCGAGGCGGCCCCGCACATGCGGGAGGCCGCGGAGCTGGCCGAGAAGTACGAGCCGTACCTCTACGAGGTCTCGTTCGTGGACGAGGTCGCGGGCTAAGCCGGGCGAAGAAACCGAAACACGCCGGGAGGAGTAGATCGCATGGACCCGCAAGAACCACAACAGGCGCGCGACCCGGGGGAGGGTGGCCCTTCGGGCTCCTCCAACCGGCTGCTGCTGGCGGTGCTCGCGCTCGCGGCGTTCGTGAGCGTCCTGAACACCACCATGGTCAACGTCGCCATCCCGCTGATAGGCCAAGACCTCGACGTCTCCGACGCGAACGCGGGGTGGATCGTCACCGGCTACGTCCTGGTCTTCGCCGTGGGCATCCCCATCTACGGCCGGATCTCGGACTTTTTCAGCTTGAGGGGGATCTTCTCGCTGGCCCTGCTGGTGTTCGCGGCGGGTTCCCTGGTGTGCGCGCTGGCGCCGGGCTTCTGGGTGCTGGTCGCGGGCAGGGCGTTGCAGGCGGCCGGTGCCGCGGCGATAACCGCCCTGGGCTACGGCTCCGTGGCCAAGGTGTTCCCGCCCGGCGGCCAGGGAGTGGCCTTCGGCATCCTCTCCTCCAGCGTGGGCGTGGGGTCGGCCGCCGGCCCGATACTCGGGGGGCTCGGCGCGGGCCTCAGCGGCTGGCGGATCCTCTTCTACGGGACAATGTTGCTCCTGGTAGCCCTGTTCTTCGCCGGTCTGTACGCGCTGCCGGGTACGGACTCGGAAACCCGGGAGTCCGGGGTGTTGCGCAACCTCGACCTCCCGGGCGGCCTGCTGCTGGGCGCCGCCGCGGGGCTGGCCCTGTTCGGCATAACCCGCATCCAGCAGGCGGGTCTATCGTCCCCGCTATCCTGGGGCTCGGTCCTTCTCGCCGCCCTCGCCGCCCTGATGTTCGCGGCCCGGATCCGGACCGCCGATCGGCCGTTCGCCCCCCCGGAGCTCTTCGGGAACCGCACCTTTCTCGCGGCCTCCGCCGTGGGGCTGCTGGCGCAGTTCGCCTACCTGGGCGGCGCCCTGTTTCTGACCCCGCTGCTCCTGGTCGGGCAGGGCGGGATGTCCGCGCTCTCCGCGGGCCTGGTGCTGGTGCCGAGCGCGATAGCGGTCGCCGTGCTCTCCCCCTACGCGGGCCGTCTCTCCGACCGGATCGGGCCCCGGTCGGTGCTGCTAGGCAGCCTCGCGCTGTTGGTGGTGTGCCTGCTGTTCGTATCCTCCTACGCGGTGGGAGCCTCCGTCTACGTCCTGTCCGCGGCACTTCTCGTGATGGGCGTCGGCTCCGCCGGGATCACCTCCGCGGCCGCCGACGCCGTCTCCATCGCCCTCCCCGAAGAGACGTCCGGGGTCGGCCTCGGCATCTACCAGCTGTTCTTCTTTCTCGGCGCGGGCGCGGGCGCGGCGATACTCGGGGCCTTTCTCGCGACCCGCACGGCCGCCGAGACCAGCGCCATAAACCCGCTCTACTCCCTGACGCCTTCGGTGGCTCCCTTCTCGGACGCCTTCCTGGTCGCGGGCCTGGCGGCCCTGCTCGGGCTGGCGGCCGCGTTCGGCATGAGCGCGAAGACCGCCAGCCAGGCCACCGCCGACCTAAGCCCGTCTGAGGAATAGCGATGTCCTTGGCATCCCCGGTCCGAGATCTCGCCGACGGTCGGGGCGGAAGGCACTCGATGGACTTGCCGGTCTACGCCGTCACCGACCCCGTCCCCGAAGAATGGGTCTACCCGGGATACCCCTTCACCTTCGTCACGAGCGGTGTCGAGGACGCCGTCGAACAGGCGAGATTGTTCGGCGGCCCTTTCGAGCCTTCCAGGACGTACGCTGAACAGGGGGCAGGAGGCCCCTGGAAGAACCTTTCGCCGAGCCGAGGTGGGTGGCTTCCTACTCCGCCCCGTAGATCTCCCGCCAGTTCGGGACCGGCCGCACTACCGGTTACCCTACGCGGGCTCCGCACCGGTCGGGGGGCGCAGCCCGTCGAGCGCGCTCCGGAGGATCGGCTCGAGGTAACGCGCGTCGCCAGGGATCGCGGCGACGGCGGCGACCATGTCGAGGACCTGCTCGATCGTGAGGTCGTCGCGGACCTCGTGGGTGCGTTGCGCGGCCACGAGGAGCGGCCGGCCGGCGGCGAGCACACGGGCGCGGTTCTCGTTGAACATCGGGTTGCTGCCGTCCACGTGCGTGAGCAGCTCGGAGGCGACGAGGCGCTTGCCGGCGTAGAAGGCGAAGAACCGGTGCAGCCAGGCCACGAGCGCCGCCCCGGGCGTCTCGCCGTCGACGGTCTCGGCGGCCCCGCAGACGGCGTCGACCTCGTGGGTGTAGAGGGCCTCGAGGAGCTCCCGGCGGCCGGGGAAGTTGCGGTAGAGGGTCGCCATCCCGACGCCGGCGCGGCGCGAGATCTCGGCCATCGAAACCTTGGCGTCGGGGTCGGCGAACGCGGCGCGGGCGGCCGCGAGGATCTTCTCGCGGTTGCGCTCGGCGTCGGCGCGTCTCGCGGGCGAGGCGGACCGGGGCGATGGGGACTGGTCGGTGCGCATCTGCATCTCCAAGTGGACAGGCTATCCGTTATGGGTTATAGTGTAGTGGACAGGCTATCCGGTTGCTTACGCGGCCGATTATACCACCCGCCGCGACCGGCTCGCGGCCGCACAGGAAGGAGCTTCCGATGAACTACCGATCGATCCAGGGGACGACGCTTATTCCGATAGCGACCGCGTTCGTCACCCGGCGTCCACCTCCGGACTGGTGTCCCGTGTAAGTACGGAAGGACGTTTTGTTATGCCGATTTAGCGCGGCGATGCCGTATCGACCGCACATCAACGAGCGGGAAAGGAGATCGCCATGCAGGACGGGCCCGTCGCCCTGGTCACCGGGGCCAACAAAGGCATCGGCCTGGAGACGGTTCGACGCCTCGTCGGCGCCGGGTACCGCGTGTACCTGGGCAGCCGTGACGTCGAACGTGGTCGCGCCGCCGCCGAGACCGTCGGTGCGAGCCCCGTCCAACTGGACGTCACGTCCGACGACTCGGTCCGGCGCGCCGCCGAGACCGTCGAGCAAGAGGAGGGGCATCTCGACGTGCTGGTCAACAACGCCGGCCTCACCAACCCCGTGCGGGACGTCCGCGAGTACGACGGCGACGAGGCGGCCACGGTGCTGCTGACCGACGTGGTCGGCTACGTCAGGGTGATCCACGCCTTTCTCCCGCTCCTCGAGCGCTCCCCGGACCCGCGCATCGTCAACGTGAGCAGCGGGCTCGGTTCGTTCGGGCTGGCCCACGACGAGAGCCGGATCGAGTCGCGCGCCGGCACGCCGCTCTACGCCGCGGCCAAGGCCGCGATCAACATGCTGACCGCCCGCTACGCGCGGCTGCTGCCCGGCATCCGCATCAACGCCGCCGACCCCGGGATGACCGCCACCGACCTCAACGGCGGGCAAGGCCAATCGGTCGAGGCCGGCACCGACGCCATCATCGCCTTCGCCCTCGGCGGGCCCGACACCCCGACCGGAGCCTACCGCGACCGCGACGGCGATCTCCCCTGGTAACCCACCGATACCGAAAGGATCCCTCATGCTACTTATAACCGGAGCGACCGGCAACATCGGTGGCAGCGTCGTCGAGCGGCTGCACGCCGAAGGCCACGACGTGCGTGCGTTTGTCCGTAGCGCATCCCGAGCGGAGCTCCTCCCCGACGGCGTCGACATCGCCGTCGGGGATCTCGACGACGCCGACAGCGTCGCCGCGGCGCTCGACGGCGTCGACGGCGTATTCCTGCTGCACGCCGGCCAGGGCACGGGCCAGACCCAGATCATGATCGACGCCGCGCGCTCCGCCGGGGTGCGCCGGATCGTGCTGCTCTCCTCGATCGGCGCCCGCCTCAGGCCCCTGCCCACGATCGGCGAGACGCTCGCCGCCCGCGAGGACCTGCTCGTAGAGTCGGGACTCGACGTCACCTACCTGCGACCCAACACCCTCATGTCGAACGCGATGGCGTGGGCCGACTCGATCCGCGACAAGAACCGCGTCGTCGACCCGACCGGCCCGGGCCGCATGCCCTGCGTCGATCCCGACGACATCGCGCGCGTCGCCGCGCTCGTGCTCACCGAGGACGGCCACGTCGGCCACGGATACATCCTCAACGGGCCCGAGGCGCTCACATCCCGCGAGCAGGTCGAGATCCTCTCCGACGTTCTCGGGCGCACCATCGACTTTGTCGACGTCACGCCCGAGCAGCTCGCGCAGGACATGATCGACCAGGGTGCCCCGGTCCCCCTTGCCGAAGCCATGCAGAACCTCAACGAGATGTTCCGCGCGGGACGATCCGGCGTGATCGCCGACGACATCGAGAACCTCACCGGCGTCGCGCCGCGGACCTTCCGCGACTGGTGCGAGCGCCACGCCGACGCGTTCCGCTGAGACGCGGCCCTCGGATCCACGTGCTCTGCTGTGCCTTCGCGGACGTTTAGACCGCCGTCGTTTTGCCAGCTCAGCCGACTCCACAACAGACCGCGACCGGCTCGCGGCCGCGAAAGGAGCCCTCCCTAGACTACCGATTCCGAGATCCAAAGACCGGACGAACCCTGAGATCCGAAGACCCGACCGAGAGGAACCACATGACCGAGCAAGCCACCACCCCAAACAACGGCAGCACCCCGCCCGTCGCCGAGGCGGCCCGGCGCGACACCCCCGAGTTCGTCCGCGACGGCGACCGGCTGATGTCCATCGGCGGTCGTCAGGTGCCTGCGGCCTCCGGGCAGACCCTGCAGAACGTCGACCCGACCACGGAGGCGCCGCTCGCGAGCATCCCGCGCGGCGTCGACGTCCTCCGCCCC
>CAXTDD010000235.1:0-5229 GCA_964242955.1 uncultured Rubrobacteraceae bacterium
CCTGAGGAGGGGCGGGGGAGGGCGATCTCGTTCATCACCGGCGGGCTCACGGTGGCGTTCGTGATCGGTATTCCGCTGGGCTCGATCATCGGCACCTACGCGGGCTGGCGGATGACCTTCGTGATGGTCGCCGCCCTCGGCGCGGTCGCCATGCTCGGCATCCGGTCCCTGCTGCCGCGGGTCGAGGCCCAGCCGGTCGTGAGCCTGCGCGAGAGGGTGGACGCCCTCAAGCAGCCGGCGGTCGTCGCCGCGCTCTTTCTGACGACGCTGGGGCTGATGGGCGGGTTCGTGGTGTTCACCTACGTGAGCCCGCTGCTCGCCGAGATCACGGGCTTCGGCGGCGCCGGCGTGAGCGGCCTGCTCTTCCTGTTCGGCATCGCGGCCGTGTTCGGCAACGCCCTCGGCGGCTACGGCGCCGACCACCTGGGCTACGCCCGGCTCATGGCGGCGATCCTGGCCCTCCTCGCCCTCGCCCTCGCCGGCTTCTCGCTGCTGGTCGCGCTCGCCGGCACCCCGCCGGCCCTACCGGGCACCCTGGCGGCGCTCGTGGTCTGGGGCGTCGCCGGCTTCGCCCTCAACCCGCTGCAGCAGTACCGCGTCGCGCAGCTCGCGCCCCGCACCCGCAACATCGCCCTCTCGCTCAACGCCTCCGCCATCTACCTCGGCCAGGGCGCCGGCGCCGGCCTCGGCGCCCTCGCCCTCGGCTACGGCTCGCTCGCCACCCTCGGATGGACCGGCGCCCTCTGCGCCTTAACTGCACTTGCGGTGCTGCTCCTCACCAGCCGGGCGAAGGGACAGAAGTAGCGGTCAGCTATCAGCCGTCAGCCTTCAGCCAGAGAATGGACCGCTGGTGGCGCGGCTTGAAGGGATCGACGCTCCCACTATGCCCTAATGCTCCCCCGGCAACTCAAGGACCATGAGCGGCAGCGCGCGTTTCTGGCCTTCCATCTCGTAGACGTTCTTGCCGGCGCGCTTCGCGCCCATCTTCCGGTAGAAGCCTTCGGCGTTGGGGTCCGACTCTATCCGGATGGTCTTTGCGCCGAGCGACGAAGCCCGACGGGCTGCGTGCTCGAACAGGGTCCTTCCGAGGCCCGTCCCGATCCAGGCCGGCAATACCCACAGATGCTCCAACTCGCGGCCCCTGACGCCGAGGGCATAGAAGCCGACCGTTTCATCCCCGGAGATCGCTACGTACACTTCGTTGTCTCGGACGAATTCCGGACGAATCGTAAGCTCAGCCCTCCACAACTCCATCCACCGCCCAGGATACTCCCAGTGCCCCTTCGCCGCGAAAGCGACGCGACTCAGTGCCTCTGCGTTCCCAGGCACCGCCCGCCGAATCTTCACACCGTCCCCCATCAAACAGCTAATAGCCAACGGCTAAAAGCTAACAGCTATCCTACTTCGTCCACTCCCGCGAGACGACGACCTCGACCTCGACCGGCACCTTCTCCAGGATGCGTTCCCCGGCCCGCGTCATCGCGCCGCGCATCTTCTCAGAGGCCTCGGGGGCCAGGTCTTCCCGGCACTCGACGACGAACTCGTCGTGGATGGAGTTGACGAGGCGGGCGTCCATGCCTTCGAGATCCTGGCGCATGTACGCCAGGGCGAGCTTGGCGATGTCGGCGCTCGAGTTGTGGGTCACTATGCCGTTGGCGGCGAACTTGCCGGTCTCGCTATTCACCACGTCGTACATCTCTACCCAATCGTCCGTAACCTCGACGGACTGCACCTTCTGGGCCCTGCCGTAAGCGGTGTCGAGTTTGCCATTGACGGACAACGACGACGAGACTACGGCTTCGGCCTTCTTTTGCTTCGTCGGGTTCATGAACCCGACCTCGGAGCAGAATAGGGGCACGTCCTTCTTCATGATCCGGACATTCACGCGGGTGTCGTAGACCCCGATCCTGCTGCGTATGCCGAGCAGCAGCAGGGCCTCCTGAACCTCCCTGGCCCATCGCAAGTGTTTGTCGCCACGTCCAAAAGTAAGCACCGGGCCGTCGGGGTGCGAGGTGCCGTCCCCGTCGAACAGGCCCCGCAGGTACCCGCACAGGACGCTCCGGCTCCACCACGCCACATCGGGTATCCGCCCTTTGATGCCCATACGCCTCATCTGTTGGGCGAGGCCTCTGCAAGAGAAGGTGAGTTTGTGGAGCCTCTTCGGCTGATGCTCCGTTACCCGTGTGCTGTGCGTGACGTGACCGAGCCTCCGCGTCAGCGAGAGCAACTTCGGCAGCAAGACCTCTTCGTGTTCGGCGACCAGAAGGTGGATCTGATGCTCGCTAACACCGCCGTCGGACGCGACACGTCCCAGCCACTCACCCAACTCTTCGCGGGTTCCGATCTCGTTGAGGTCCGCGTTGTTGGCGTTCCATGAACGACCGGGCTCCACGGGAAGCAAGGACAGGTCCAGCTCCCACTTCCCCAGCCCGTCAGCCAATACCACGCGCTCTTGCGCTCGAACCTCGTCGGCCGTCTTCCACGCTTCGCCGCCGTTGTTGTTCCGCACCAGGAACTTATGGTCCGGGCTGCACTCGATCACGTGCCCGCCCTTGAGGAGAACCCGGACAAGCCGCTTTCTCCCGCTGGGGACGACCAGGGCTTCGGAAAAGCGCTCTCCGTCCCACACTGAAACCGCTTGCTCGGCTAGAGACCGTATCTGCACGTACCCCAGGCGTTCCTCGAAGAGCCTCGTGTCACCCAACACACAGCCTTGAATTGGATAATTCATCGCCTCCCGGCGCATGGCGCCCCGGTCGTCTTCGACGGGGTCGTTGCCGAACTTGCGGATGCGGCCCGCGAGGGTCCTTAAAGTGCGGTCCCTGGTGGCGCGGTTGGCGGTGCGTTGCAGGAAGCGCTGGACCTTGGGGTAGTTGTTGAAGTACTCGTCGATGAGCTCCCGGCCGCGGGCCTCGTCGGTGCCGAGCTGGGCCGAGAGGCTCCTGGCGCCCCGGCCGTACATGAGGCCGAAGTTTATGCGCTTGGCGTCCGAGCGCTGGTCCTTGGTGACATCCTCCATCGGGACGCCGTACATCGTGGCCGCCGTCAGGCTGTGCAGGTCCTCGCCCTTCTGGAAGGCGTCGACAAAGGCCGGGTCTCCCGAGACCTCGGCCAGGATGCGGAGCTCTATCTGGGAGTAGTCGGCTATGACGAGGGTGTAGCCGTTCTCGGCGACGAAGCAGCGGCGGAACTCGTCCTCGTGCGGTATCTGCTGGATATTTGGACTCGCGCAGGCCAACCTTCCGGTAGGCACCCTGCACTGCAGAAAGCTGGCGTGGATGCGGCCGGTCTTGGGGTGGATGAACTTCGGGTAGGTCTCCAGGTAGGTACCGAGCTTCTTCTGGAGCTCGCGGTAGCGCAGCAGGTCTTTGGCGGCCGGGTGCTCCACCTTCAGGAGCGTCCAGACCTTCGTGTCGGGGAGCTCGACGCCGATGGAGCGGAAGGCGTCCGTGATCTGCTGCGGGCTGTTCAGGTTCAGCCGGGGACCCAACCCTTCGAGCGGCAACACGCCCTCAGGCTCCGGGAAGTGCGCCTCTAGCGCGAGCGCCGCCGCGTCCCGCCGCTCCCTGACCGTCTTCTCCAACTCCTTCCACCGCACGACGTCGAGCTTGACGCCCGCCAGCTCCATCTCCGCTATGGAGGAGACCGCCGCGAACTCTATCTTCGAGACCCGGATCAACTCCTCGGCTTCGAGAGCCTCCAGAAGTTTCTCGCGCAGGGGGACGAGCACGGCCGCGTCGCGCGCGGCGTACTCCAACTGTCTCGCCGAGAGCCCCCCGGACCAGTCACTCCGTTGCTCGGACTTGTCCGGCGCCTCGTCCAGGTAGCGCTCCGCCACCGCCTCCAGCGAGTACGAGGCCCCCTGCCGGCCCCCGTCCAGAAGCTGCGCCGCGAGCATCGTGTCGAAGACGGGCGAGAGGGAGATGCCGTGCAATGCTTTGAGGAACTGGAAGTCGAACTTGCAGTTCCCCGTGATGGTCACGAAGTCGCCCTGTCGCATCACGAAGTTGGAGCTCTCCGTTCTTAGGCACGCCACCCTCTCCGTGCCCAGGACACGGTGTTCGACCTTTCTCATCGTCGTTGTGGACCTGCCGAAATTTAGAAAGTCTTCGCCGCCCGGCTTCGGTGTGTGTCCGAGAAGGTGTCCTGCCAAGAGCAGCGCCTCGAATTTGCCCGGGTTCGCCTTACGTGTCTGACAGAACACCTGCGGGAAAGGCCTCGACTTTGACCCTTCGGCAAACCAGAACGCTTCAAACCACGCGGCCAACGCCTCCTTGGAAAGCCCCAGAACGAAGCCCTCGTAGTCGGGATCGTCGAGATCAGCCCCGGCCTTCTCGTACACGCTGACGACCAGCCGTCCCGGAACCGTGTATCTCCTAATATGCGGGGACTCCGGAAGCCTGCCGTACCGAGGTTCGACACCCAACGAACGGAGCAAGGTCTCTATGCGAGTGCAGTAGTCCCGATTGTTCTCCGACTGCGTGATGCTGCACGCCGGGACGCGGTTCCCTCCGCCGTAGCCCGGCCGCTTCGGACTGTACCTTCCTTTGGTGTAGACCGTACCGTCTGCCCAAAGCCAGGCCATCAGTGCCGCTTCGTCGGGCGACACCTCCGAAGGGGAAAGGTTGACGAACGGTGCCGAGTGGACCACCCGGTCAAAATTACCCGGCCGAGCGCGCAGGTCGTCGGTCGTCCTGTACACCTCTTCGGTCCTGTCGCCCCGTTTGCCTCGTTGAACGCGGCATACCCACCTGTGAGAAGCGGTTGACCGCCACCTCCTCCGCGTGTTGAAGGTCTCGATCACCCCCTGTTCGCCGCCGTCTACGTACTCTGTCACCGTCGTCCACCTTTGGCGACCTTCGGAATACCCCATCACGGTGTCGCCCCGCGATATGGTGGCGATGGGACGCCATCCCGCGGGAGTTAGCACATCGGTGTCTAGCGGAACGCAGTTGTGAAACACTTTCACCGGGCCGTCCTCCAGCACCTCTTTCAGCGGGGAGATGTCGCGTACTTCGAAGAGGTCTACGACGAAGGTCTCGTCCGGGGTGGCGAGCTGGAGCAGGCGCGCGGCGCCGTCGCGGGGGGAGAGGCTCGTGGTCTCGGTGTCCGCGCCGACGGCTTCGGATTTTGCGACGGCTTGCGCGACTTTGGGCAGGTCTTTCGGGTCGGTGACGAGCGTGTAGGTGCCGGTCTTCTCCATCATTCGATTCTAGCAGGGGGTGGGTG
>CAXTDD010000236.1:0-5228 GCA_964242955.1 uncultured Rubrobacteraceae bacterium
GTGTAGCCCTTCCCCCGGCCCGCATTACCTTCCCGGACGGGACCGTGAGAGACAGCGGCGACGAGCACCTGAGCCGCTCGCTCTCCGAGGAGTTCGGGCGCGAGGTGACCCTGCGCGGACTACCGGAGGACGGGTCGGTCGCCGCCTACGAGTACGACCAGGCCGAGGAGGACAGAGGTGAGGGTCCGGCCGGCGCGGGCACGGTCTCGGAGATGCGGATGCCGGGCGGGACATTCTTCGACGCCGGCGTCGTCCACCTCTTGAGCACCGCCACCCTGCGCGAGCTGGGGGCTTCTCATCCTGAGGGCAGCTTCGCGCTCCGCCGCTTCCGCCCCAACATGGTCCTCGAACCCGAAGGCGACGAAGGGTTCGCGGAGGAGCGTTGGGTGGGCCGGACGCTGCTCGTCGGGGACGAGGTACGGTTAAGCGTCACGGAGCCGTGTCCGCGCTGCGTGATGATCAACCTCTCGCAGGAAGACCTGCCTAAAGACTCGAAGATTCTGCGGACGGTGGCGCAGCGCAACGCCGGCAACGCGGGGATCTACGCGACGGTGCTAAACGGAGGGCGCGTCAACGCCGGAGACCCGGTGGTGGTCGAGTGAGCGGCCCCGGCGGATTGGCCGAGCGTACTGAAGGCTGATGGCGGACGTCGGCGGTGGTGTAGACGGGAGACGCTTCTGGGAACGCGGCGTCTGGCTTGCCAGGCGGGGTTCATGGTGGGGTTAGGGCCAGGGAACAGTGCTGTGAGGCAGGCGAAGAAGTCTCACGATGCCACGGGCGGGCGCCGCCGGCCGAGACCCGTGGCCCGTTCGAAGGCGCGGGCGAGCTGGAGCACGCCGAAATCGTCCCTGTGGCGGCCCACTATCTGGATGCCTACAGGCAATCCTTCGGGCGTGAAGCCGCCCGGCACCGAGATCGCCGGCAGCCCCGCCACCGTCACGTAGTAGCAGCTCTTCATCCAGTCGATGTACGTCTCCATCCTCACACCCTCGATCTCCTCCACCCACCGGCGCTTCACGTCGAACGGCGGGACCTGGCTGACCGGAAGGACGAGAAACTCGTACTCTTCCATAAAGGTGCGCACCCGATGGTAGATCTCCGTCCGCCGGCGCTGGGCGCGGCCGATGTCCGGACCGCCCAAGCGCAGCCCCTCCTCGATATTCCAGACGACGGTGTCCTTGAGATCGTCCCGGTGTTCCGCGAGCAACTCCCCGTAGTTCATCTCGAAGTGCCAGGCCCGCAGCGTCTTGAAGACCTCGTCGGCGTCCGCAAAGTCAGGCTCGGCCTCTTCAACCGTGCAGCCCAGGTCCTCGAACGTGTGGCGCCGGCCGTCGATCGCCGCCGTCACGCGCGGGTCTACGGGTAGCGCTCCGAGATCCCGGCTCCAGGCCACCCGGACGCCCGAGAAGTCCCGGTCGAGCGGTTTCGAGAACACGTCCCCCGATTCGGCAGTAGACGTTGGCGAGCGCGGGTCGGGGCCGGAGATGGCGCCGAGCATCAGGGCGACGTCGCGGACCGAACGGGCCATCGGGCCCTCTACCGAGAGCGCAGACCAGGGGTCCGAGGCCGGCCACGCGGGGACCCTTCCGGGTGAGGGCCTGAAACCGACCACGTTGCAGAACGAGGCCGGGTTCCTGAGGCTGCCGCCCATGTCGCTGCCGTCGGCGATCGGCAACATGCCGCAGGCCAGGGCAGCCGCTGCGCCGCCGCTGGAGCCGCCGCAGGTTTTGGTCGTATCGTACGGGTTCAGGGTCTCGCCGAAGACCTCGTTGAAGGTCTGGGAGCCCGCGCCGAACTCCGGCGTGTTGGTCTTGCCGACCGTGATCGCGCCGGCACCCCGGAGCCGCTCCACGATCAGGGCGTCAAGGTCCGGGACGAAGTCTTTGTAAACGGTGGAGCCGAACGTCGTGCGGATACCCCGGGTCGGCGCCAGGTCCTTGTGCGCCACAGGGAGCCCGTGCAGCGGGCCGACGTCTTCGCCGCGGGCCAGCGCCGCATCGGCCAACGCCGCGGCCCGCAGGGCCCGCTCGGGCACGAGGGTGACGATGGCGTTCACGCGGGGGTTGGCGCGTTCGATCCGTGCCAGGTGGGCCTCCATTACCTCCCGGCCGGATAACTCGCGGTCACGAACGCGTCGGACCAGCTCCGTGGCGTCGAGAAAGCAAATCTCCGTTCCGGCCATGCCTCGCCTCTCCCCTCGCCTGTACCGTGCGCGCCCACCCGGCCTGATAGCATCATACTTTGGATCGTGTAGGACCAGTGTTCTTCAGAGATGGAAGGAGCCTCATGGCCGGGACCGGGGATCTGGGACAGAAGCGCGAGTCCTCCGATGGGCGGCAGGCAGAGATCGTGGACGTTCTGGTGGACGCGTTCTCCGAGCTCATGGTCGCCGACCCGGACGCGTTCCGGCAGAAGTTCCGGAAGATGGCGGCGGGGCCTTTCGCCTTCTATCGCGGGAGCGCCTGCCTTTTCTACGCGGACATGGAGCGGGAGGAGGACCGCTGGGCGGACGAGCGGACGAGCCGCGTCTGGATCCAGGGCGACCTGCACGCGGAGAACTTCGGCACCTACATGGACGGCGACGGGGTGTTCGTCTTCGACGTCAACGACTTCGATGAGGCCTACCTGGGCCACTTCACCTGGGACATAAAACGCATGGTCGCCAGCGTCGCCCTGCTGGCGTGGATGAAGGCCATCTCGGACGCCGACATCGCGTCGCTCATCGAGACCTACGTCCGGGCCTACATCGAGCAGGTGCGCTACTTCGTGGACTCCGACCGCGACCACGAGTACTCGCTCAGGTTCGAGACCACGGACGGGGAGATCCGGGAGATCCTGCTCCAGACCAGGCTCCACACCCGCGTCGACCTGCTCGAGAAGACCACCCTGATCGACGACGACTTCGAACGCCAGTTCCGGCGCGGCCCCGGCGTCCGCGACCTCGAAGACCCCGAGCGCACCAAAGTCCAGGCCGCCTACGAGGCGTACCTGGAGACCATCCCCGACGCCAAGCGCTTCCGCAGCCTTACCTACCAGGTAAAAGACATCGTCGGCCGCAAGGGCTTCGGCATCGGTTCCGCGGGCCTCCCGGCCTACAACATCCTCGTGGAAGGCCCGACCCAGGCGCTGGAGAACGACGTGGTGCTCTCCATGAAACAGGGCAACGTCGCGGCACCCAGCCGTATCGTCCACGACGACCGCGTCAAGGGCTATTTCAAGCACCAGGGCCACCGCACGGCCGTCTCCCAGCGGGCGCTCCAGGCCCACGCCGACCCCTGGCTCGGCTACACCGAGATAGACGGCACAGGCTTCGTCGTCTCCGAGCTCTCCCCCTACGTCGAGGACCTCGACTGGTCGGACCTAACCGAGCCAGAGCAGATGCTGCCCGTCCTCGACTACCTCGGCCGCGCCACCGCCAAGGTCCACTGCGTGGCCGACAAGGACTCGGACCCGACCATCGTCGGCTTCCAGACCGAGGACGAAATTATCGAGGCCATAGGCAGCAATGAGGACGAGTTCGTCGAGGAGATGGCCGAGTTCGGCGCCCGCTACTCCGGGATCTCGCGCGAAGACCACCGCCTCTTCGTGGACGCCTTCCGAAACGGCCAGATCCCGGGCCTCTCGGACCGATAACCGGCCGACGGTCGCCAGGAGGCCGCGCTTCAGCGGTTAATGCGACACCATTGGGACCGCACCCCGCCGAGCATCCCCGAAGGCCTAAAGACCCCCCACAAGCCCACACTTTCTCAAAACCGCCCCAGGTGAGATGCCGACTCCAGGAGGATGTGGCGTCAGGAGCTACCTGGGCCCGTGCCGGCGATTCGACGGTCAATCGTGGGGTAGGTCTCGGAGAACCCGGCAGAGATGCGCGAGGCGCTCCTCTGCCCAGAAACGCCTCCCTTTCTCGTCCGAAACGAAGGCGACGTGCCCGCCGTGCGGCGGCGTGGCCTTCACTACGCTGGAGCTATCCGTGGCCCCCGGACGCAACAGAGGTCCGTAGGGCACGAGGGGGTCGTCCAGGGCGTGGATGATCAAGGTTGGCACCCGAATGCGCGGGATGAGAGGGAGGGCGCTCGAGCGGGCGTAGTAGTCGTCGGCGCTGGCGAAGCCGCCGTGCGGGGCCGTGTAGAGCTCGTCGAAGCCGCGAACCGTGCGCAGCCTGTCGAGACCCCGCGTATCGTAGAGCGCAGGGTACAGTTGTTTCTTGCGCTCGACGAGCCGGCGCAGGCCGCGCACGAAATTCCACTGGTACGGACGGTTCGAGGGCCGTCCGAGGTTCCTCACCGTCTCCCGTAAGTCCAACGCGGGCGAGACGGCGCACACGCCCAGGAGCGCCGCCGGGGCCGCCTCGCCCATCTCTCCGGCCATCTTCAGGGCCAGGTTCCCGCCCATCGAGAAGCCCGCGACGAGGATGCGCGAAAGGACATCGTGCTCCGCGAGCTCGCGCACCACCGCGGTGAGATCATGCGACATCCCGCTGTGGTAAAGCGTGGGCGTCAGCTCCTCCGTCCCGCCGCAGTTGCGTTGGTTGAGGCGGACCACGTTCGCGCCAGCCAGGTATGCCAGCCGCGCGGCGCCGAGGACGTAGGGGGCGTCCGCGCTCCCGCCCAGCCCGTGTACCAGTATCGCGGTGACCCGGTCGGTCCGGTCCTCGTGCCAGCGGCAGCGGGCGAGGAGGCGCACCCCCGGCTCCACTTCGAACAGGCGCGCCTCGTCTCGGGAGGCGCGGTATCGTCGCGGCCACGCCCAGCGGGCGACCGTCTGGGCGTGGCCGTTGACGAGCAGGGGGTGCGGGCCGAACGGCTCAGCCGCGAGCACGCGCGTGGCCTCGAGCAGACGGCCTTCAGCGCCCTCGCCGGCCTCTCCCCCGCCGTAGTTCATGCGAACGCGAGTATGGCGCGCCGGTAGACGTGGCGCATACTCACGCCGTTCCGGACACGATCAGCTAGCCATCCGTAGGTCACGCCCGACACTGTACGAACATTGGGAAGTGGGCGCTACGGATTCATCCTGTCGCGCCCGAGACCTCGCCAAAAACCTCGCAACGCCCGCGCGGAGCCGAGCCTGGCAGAAGGCGCACTCGCGCTTTTCGCGCCGGAATCATGGAATCCTCCGAACTGGCCGCAAACCCTAACTCATGGCATCCTACCCACCCCGCGTTCGGCTCCCTGGAGGAGGCATGGGAAGGCGGAAGAGGCGGCGCGTGGACCCCACCCACGAGTGGGAGC
>CAXTDD010000237.1:0-5219 GCA_964242955.1 uncultured Rubrobacteraceae bacterium
GGGTACGAGTGGCGGTTGAAGGGGGTGGCTATCTTCTTCGTGCTGCTGCCGGTCCTGGTCCCTCCCCTGGCCTCGACGATGGGCGTGCACGTAACCTTTATCCGTCTCGGCCTCGCCGACACGCTCCCCGGCGTCTTCCTGGTCCACCTGGTCCCGACCGTGCCGTACACCGCCCTCATCCTCGCCGGCGTCTTCGCCGAGCGGACCGGGGAACTTGAGGAGGCGGCCCGCACGCTGGGCGCGAGCCCGTGGCAGGCTTTCCTGCGGGTCACGCTGCCGGGGATCTTGCCCGGGGTGGCGGTGGCCGGGCTGTTTGCGTTCCTCATCTCCTGGGGCCAGTACGTGCTGACGCTCCTGATCGGGGGCGGCAACGTCGTAACCCTACCGATGCTCCTGTTCTCGGCGGCCTCCGGCAACGACCCCGTCGTAACGTCGGCCCTGGCGCTGGCCTTCGCCCTGCCGGCCGTCCTGGCCCTCGTGATCGCCCTGCGCGTCTTGAAGCCCGGACAGCGTCCGAGCAGCCTGGTCGGCCCGGGCAAGGTCTCGTGAGCGTCCGCCGAGGCGTCCGCCTGGAGCTGGACGGCGTCTCCCACCGCTACGGTAGACGAGATCTCGCCCTGGAGAACCTCGACCTGGAGGTCGAGCCGGGGGAGTTGGTCGCCCTGTTGGGGCCTTCCGGCTGCGGCAAGACTACGGCGCTCAAGATCCTGGCAGGATTGCTCCGGCCGACGGCCGGGGACGTGCGGGTCGCGGGCCGCTCTGTGGTGGGCACGCCCCCGGAGAGGCGCGAGGCGGCGATGGTCTTCCAGAAGCCCCTCCTCTTCCCCCACATGAACGTCGCCTCCAACGTCGGTTTCGGCCTCAGGATGCGCGGCGCTCGCAAGGATGAGGCACGGCGCAAGGCGGGAGAGGCCCTCGGCCGGGTGCGGATGGAGGGCTTCGCCGGGCGTTCGTCCGACGAACTCTCCGGCGGCCAGCAGCAGAGGGTGGCCCTGGCGCGCGCCCTTGTTACGGAACCGCAACTTTTGTTATTAGACGAGCCGTTCAGCGCGCTCGACGCCAACCTCAGGGAGGAGATGCGCGAGCTGGTCCTCAGGCTGCAGCGCGAGGGCGGCCACACGACGGTCTTCGTGACCCACGACCAGGAAGAGGCCGTCGTCCTCGCCGACCGCATAGCCCTCGTCTTCGACGGCCGTCTCCAGATGTACGACCAACCGCAGGCCTTCTACGACCGCCCCGCCACCCGCGAGGTCGCCCGCTTCTTCGGCGCCACCAATTTCATAGAAGGCCGCGCCGATAACGGTTCCGTCCGCACCCCGCTCGGCGCCCTCAAGCTGCCCGGTATCCTCCCTCCGGGCGACGTAACCCTCACCATCCGTCCCGAGGCCGTCCGGCTGGAGGGCGGCGAGAACTCTTTCCGGGCCCGCATCACGTCCGCCTCCTACCTCGGCACCCAGATCCACTACGAGCTTCAGACCCCCACGGCGGTCCTGCGCGCGGCCCTGCCGCCCCGGGTCAGGCTCGCGGTCGGCGACGAGGTGACGGCCCGGTTGCCGGCCGAGTCGTTGTGGGTTGTAGAGCCGGTCAGCTAGTCAGCACGCCACCTTCGGCGGCTAGTCAGCATTTCAGCTTGGGCCCGGTAGCCGGGACGGACAGATCTTCGTCCGCGTGGTGCGGGGTAGATTCGGCTTGTCGCTCCAGAGGCTGATTTGCTGACAGGCTGAAGTGCTGACTAGCTACTCCATCGCGTCCATGACGATGCGGCGGTGGTCGAAGGCCAGTTCGACGGAATCGGGATCGAGGGCGGCGACTTCGGCGGCGTCGGAGGCGGCGGAGAGGTCGCCGCCGAGGACGCGGGCGAGAAAGGCGACGCTGACGTTATGGCCGCGGGGATCCCGTCCGGGGTCGGAGTAGACGCCCACCATCCGCGCCAGCTCCACGGCCAGGCCCGTCTCTTCGGCCGCTTCGCGGGCGGCGGCTTCTTCTACCGTCTCGCCGAGCTCGACGAAGCCGCCGGGGAGGGCCCACCGGCCCTCGAAGGGGTCGGTGCCGCGACGGATCAGGACGACCCCTTCGTCCGCGGGGATCACGACGTCGACCATCAGCTTGGGTGTCTCGGGTCCTGCCACTCTCGCGCCTCCCGCGTCGGGTCCATCCCGCCGTAGTTACCCGCCGGGCGCGGGGGAGAATCGCTACGTTTCTCTAGGGATACTTTCGGTCCAGGCCCAGCACGTCGCCGCGGCCGAGGGTGCGTTCGGAGGACTGGCACGGGCCGTTGATGATCGGGCCCATGGTGAGGCTGGGGTGGGCGCGCTCCGATACGTGGTTCAGGCCGAAGCTGTGGCCGCGCTCGTGGGTCACCAAGGTCTCCAGGTCGTAGGCCCTCTCCTTCTTGCACGAGCGGGACTGCGGCCTCGTCGTCCAGCGGAAGTTTGCGCTGTTAATCTTGAGGTCCGTGGAGTTCACCGGGTTGTTGTTGGGACCCGGCTTCACGGTGTAGTAGTCGCAGGTCACCGCGAGGACGCCGCTACGGACCCTGCCGAAGGACGCGACACTCAGGCGGTCGTCCCTCGCGCAACCCCCGGCGGGGATCACGCCGGCGCTTCTCCCGGAGAAGCCCCTGTAGACCAGCGCCACCGGCACCCGGTCGCCGAGCCTGCAGCGGTTGACGGTGTTGAAGACGTTACTGCCGGCCTTCCTTATGGCCCCCACCGCCGCGGGACGGGAGAGCTCCTTGGGCGTGGTCCTCCAGTTGATCCTGTACTCGAGGTTCGTGGCGATCCGCCGGCCGTTGCTCTGGTAAGCCGAGTCGCCGCACTCGCCCGCGGCCCTCGCCGCAACCTCCGGCTCCGCCGCTTGCTCCGCCGCTTCGGATTCCGTCGCGACGCGCCCCTCGTCGCCGACGTGCTCCAGTTCTATCGTCCCGTCCTCAAGGTGCCTGACCTCGAGCTCTTGGGCGCCCTCCGGGGTCAGGGCCTCGACGTAGATGCCCTCGCCGGGGGACGGCAGGACGGTGCCGACGGGGCCGTCCACGATCTGCCGCCCGTTTGTATCGCAGCGTTCGGCGCTCGCACGGTCGGGGAGCGCAGCTGCGGAGATCTCCCCCTTGCCGGGCGCGCAGGCCTCCGGTGGACCATCGGCCGTCTGCGCCGAGGGGGCGCGTGCAAACAGGCCTATCGCGGTAACGGTCAGCGTCAGTGCCGCGGCCAAAGCGATGATTCTTCTCATGTTCCTGTGTATCCCCCTGCCCGCTCAACGAGGGCGGTATTGTCACACACCCCGTCGCCCGGGGAAGGCCATCAAGAATCGTAAGATACGATCTCTCCGGTCAGCCGGATGCGTGATCTCGTACAAAGCCGGCGACAGGACCGATTCCGCACAAGCCCGGGTCGTGCTCCGGGCGGCGAGAGGGTATGCTCTGGCGGGGGTGATCCAGAGCAGCCGTGAAGATCTTGTGCATAAGCGACCAGGTAGAGTCCGTGCTCCACGGTCCGACCCTCGACTCTTACGCGAGGGGCGTGGGGGCGGTCGTCTCCTGCGGCGACCTCCCCTTCGACTACCTGGAGTACATCATCACGTTTCTCGGCGTCCCGGTCTACTACGTCCTCGGCAACCACGACCCCGCCCCCGACAGCCCCGAGTACCCCGGCGGCTGCATCCCGCTCGACGGCAAGATCGTCGAGGCGGGGAGCGGGGCGGATCTCGTGACGCTGGCCGGGCTTTCGGGGTCTCAGATGTACTCCGGCGGTCCGAACCAGTACACCGACCGCCAGATAGGTTTTCGGGCGTGGGAGCTGTCCGCCAGGATCCGGTGCCGCCGGCTGGTCGGCCGCCCGAAGCCCACGGTCTTCGTGACCCACGCTCCGCCCTTCGGCCTCGGTGACCGCAAGGACGTGGCCCACGTCGGCTTCGGGCCGTTTGTGGGCCTGATCGACCGCCACAAGCCCCCGCTGTGGTTGCACGGGCACGTCCACCTCTACGGCCCCGACCAGCAGAGGGTCACCCACCGGGGCGAGACGAAGATCGTCAACGTGTTCGGGCACCGTATCCTGGAGGTGTAGGGCTATTGGTGTGCCAGACCCTTGTTGCCCGGGCCGGGCGGTTGTAGGCTGGAACGGTGGTCGGGTACACGGATCTCACCGGGCAGTCGGACAGGGACTTTTCGCGGGCGCGCAGGAGGGCTTTCCTGCGGCGCGTCGGGGCCTACCTGCGAGGGGACCCGGGCTCGAACCAGCTCCTCTCCTTCGACGAGGTGAAGGGGGCTTTAGGGGCCATCCAGCAGGTACACATCGGGCTTCGCGAGGTGCCGGTCGCGAAGATCGTCGGCAGCGTCGGGCGCCACAGGGACTTCGACCGCGCCTTTTTGCCCTCCAAGCCCGACCTCGGCACCCGCTGGAAGCGCATAGACCAGCTCATGTACAAGAACGAGGACTTGCCCCCGGTGAGCCTGTACAAAATCGGGGACGCCTACTTCGTCAGCGACGGGAACCACAGGGTCTCCGTGGCCCGCCAGCAGGGCGTGGAGACGCTCGAAGCCGACGTCGTGGAACTGCGCAGCAGGGTCCCTGTGGACTCGGCGCTTACGGCGGGCGACCTGTTGCACAAGCTGGAGCAACGCCGCCTCCTGGAGCGTCTGCCGATGGACCGCGTGCTGCCCGAGATAAAGATCCAGTTCTCGGACGTCGCCGACTACCGTAGGCTGGCGAACTATATAGAGGCCCACGGCTTCCGGCTCTCGCAGCTCTGGCGGCGGTACGTGCCGGCGGAGGAGGCCTTGCGGGACTGGTACGAGTACAACTACCAGCCGATAGCGGAGATGATCCGGGAAGAGCGCATCCTCGGCGCCTTCCCGGGCCGCACCGAGCTGGACCTGTACCTCTGGATCGTCAAGCACCGCGAGCGGCTGGCGCTGGAGGCCAGGGACGAGAGGATCTCCCCCCAGGCCGCCAAAGACGACATCCTCAAGCGGGGCCGCCGCAGGCGCCGCCGCTCCGGTGGTCGCGCGTGAGCGCGGGGGGCTTCGGGTCCGGCCTCTTGGGCGTCGTATCGGTCATCTGGAGCCCGGTCCGCACGCTGCGGGTCGTCGCGGAGCGTCGCAGCGCGCTGACGGGTTTCATAGTGGTCGCCGTCTATGCGGCCCTGGGTCTGATCCTGAGCACGGTCCTCGTGTTGAGCGGCGCGACGCGCCGGGCGATGGAGCAGCAGCAGACGCAGCAGGG